>JAPULR010000002.1 GCA_027294635.1 Chloroflexota bacterium
CACCATTGCCAAGCGGCTGAAGCAGGGCGAGCAGCCAATTGTCGATAGCTTCAGTGGAGTGAGTGTGCTTTTTGCCGACATAGTTGGCTTTACTAGCTTGTCGACTCGGAAATCTCCCAGAGAACTGATCGAGATACTGAACCAAATATTCTCAGCCTTTGATGAACTATCTGATAGGCATGGATTGGAGAAGATAAAGACCATCGGCGACGCCTATATGGTCGTTGGGGGGTTGCCTACCCCTATGGCGGACCACGCCGAATCTATCGCCGAAATGGCTCTCGACATGCAGAAGTACATAATCCGATTCAATGCTGAAACTGAACAAGAGCTTAGCATTCGGATAGGGATCAACAGCGGGCCTGTGGTTGCGGGTGTTGTCGGAACGAAGAAGTTCCTCTACGATATTTGGGGCGACGTAGTCAATACTGCAGCCCGAATGGAATCCCACGGTGTTGGAGGACGAATCCAAGTGACTGAGGAGACCTACCAGCGCTTACGGCACAACTATTCCTTTGAGGACCGTGGCATTGTCGATGTGAAGGGCAAAGGGAATATGCATGTATACTTCCTCGTGGGGAGGAAAACGACTGGTATGTAGGACACGCCAGTGGGATTATTTAAGGTGAGCTAGAGGTCTATGTGGAAAACTTCAGGTTCCTAAATCGCCTGCATATGGTGCATGGCACAGCCTAATTGAGTGAACGACCACTCACGAACAGCCCAATCAAGCGCGTAAGGTTTGGATCCCTCGATAGCACTTAGCTTCACACAAAAGTAGGGTCTTATCCTGCGCTAGCCGTATCTCGGGGATTCTCCGGCCAGTCGTCCGAAAAAACACAGACTTTAGCTTAATCAAGGAGCCTACTGATCTCCGACAGTAGGCTCCTCTTCTTTATTCTGGTTTACGCCGATGCGTTGCTAGAGTGGGACGGTGATGTAGACCGCGCCAAAGCAATGACAGTGCTGGACGCGTCTCTGGCCATCGCCAGCGAGTTGGGCACTGGCCTTCCTCGGAAACGAACACTTGCCTTTATCCTGCTTACCAGCACAGTCCCCGGTGGGCGCTCGGTTCGCTCCCCGCCTTCATCCGGCGCTGCTGGAAGACCTTTCGTCAAGTAGAACAAAAACTTGACTTAGGTTCAGGGTATAAGTACCATCTCACTGCTTACAAGGAATATTAGCCTGCGCGTCGGTAATACTGAATGAAGAGCGGGGAAAGAAGGGAAAGAGATGGAAGCTAGGGTAGTTAGCATATCGAGGACTCTGGCCGCAGGAGGCGAGGAAGTGGGCCGACTGGTTGCTGATGGACTGGATTTCCGTTATGTGGACGACGAAGTCATTATCCGAGCAGCAGGAGAGGCGGGCGTCTCCCCTGCCACGATCGCCCAGGTCGAACACTCGCGGTCCCTGAGCGAACGTATAGCCGAGGCTATGTCCAGCTTCACCCGGGTCGAGGGCGCTCCGGAGCCCTGGTCTCCCCGGGTCGACCGGGAGGGTTACCAGGCGCTGATCCAATGGGTAGTCGAGGATACGGCCAATGAAGGGCAGGTGGTATTCGTAGCTCATGGCACCAGCATCACCCTAGCTACCATGAGTGGCATTCTGCGAGTCCTGGTCACAGCCTCACCCGCGGTCAGGACTGAGCGTCTCATGGCCCTGACTGATGTGGGGGAGCCACAGGCAAAAAAAGCCATCCAGGACTCAGACAGCGAACGCCTGAAATTCTTTCGGCGCTTCTATGACCTTCGTCAAGAGCTACCGACCCAATACGATCTAGTAGTGAATACGGACCGATGAACCGTGCCAGAGGCTGTTAGTCTGATTGTGGCGGCTGCCAAGGTAGTTCGCAGGAATGGTGTCCTGCCACATGACTCCATGTAAGACGGCCCATTTTGCCACGACCATACTGTCTTAGGCCGCCACTGGGGTGCGAAGGTGCAGACTAGAAATTGGAGGCGAGTACCTAGTGTACCGTCACCACCTTCAAACCGCGACGCTCCACCCGAGACCGGAAGTCCGGGAGTTGGTCGACCAACAATATTAAACGGTAATGCACCACCTGTGGCCGTACCACTGAGGGATTGGATGATCTAACAGTCCAACATCAACAAGTAATACACTTCTCGATTTGGTAAAGTCTGCCACTTCTGTATAGTGATGGACACTTTTACAGAGTGGCCTATACACTGTACTTTGGAAGTCTAGGAATGGAGGCATTAATTGGCGAATCAAAATGAGGCTAAGGCAATTTGTTTTTCGAGAAGCATGTCGTCGGATGGGGAAGAAATCGCTCGCATCGTTGCAGAAAAGATGAGCTATCGATATGTGGACGATGAAATTATTGCCATGGCGGCAGAAAAAGAGGGTGTCTCTCCAGAAACGATTGGGAAAGTTGAACGTCCTAGTGCGATTACTAACCGCATCCTTGAATACATGTCCCATGATTCTGGGGGAGCCTACGAGTTCATGAGCCTCGAGATGGCTCAGTCAGAGGAATACCGACGAATGATCGAAGATGTGATCGTTGAAACTGCTAAAACAGGGAACGTCGTAATTGTCGCCCATGGCGCTGCTATCCCGTTAGCAGATATGCCTGGCGTCTTGCGGGTATTTGTTTCGGCCTCTCAATCTAAGCGGACCAAACGACACATGGCTGAAGCTAATCGGGATGAGCAAAAAGCAAGGGAAGATATTGCCGCCTCCGATCGCCAACGTGCGGACTACTTTCAACATTTTTACGATATCAATCAAGAACTACCGACTCATTACGATATAGTTTTAAACACTGACCACCTAACACCGTCAGTTGCTGCAGATGTTGTGGAACGTGCCGCCAGGAGGATGTAGGAATCCGGTAGAGATATACCCATTGAGAATGAGAAGGATTTGATAATGGGAAAAGGTTTGGTGATTGGAGCAACTGGGACCATCGAAAGATTGTTGGTCCCAAGACTGCTAGCCAGAGGGACCAAGGTTCGAGCATTCGTGTACAGAGAATTTGGTCTCCCTGTCACATTCCTAAAGCCTACCTTCTTTAAGCAAGTCAGCTGATGGGCGCGAACACTGTTCGCGATCAATGGCCTCGCATGTTCCTAGCATTGATCTTGTCCATTACCCTTGTGGCAACAGTAATCGCTTGTGGCGGGCAACCGGAGCAGAAGGAATTTCGCATCGGCCTGATAGCCCCGATTACGGGGGATATACCGACGACAGGACGAGCCGCCGTTGACGGAGCGACGCTTGCGGTAAAGGAGGTAAACGATGGCGGCGGCCTGGTAGTAGCCGGCGAAGCCTACCAGATCGTGCTCGTCATCGAAGATAACCAGGATAAAGCTGAGGTATCAGCGCAGGCCGTCCTCAAATTGGTTAACCAACAAAATGTCATCGCTATCGTCGGGCCTATGGCGAGCCGAAATGCTATTCCGGCGTCAACTGTGGCGGAGCGAACCAAGATTCCGATGATCAGTCCCTCGTCCACTAACCCTGCAACTACCTTAAACAAGACTTGGGTTTTCCGGGCAACCTTCATTGACCCTTTCCAGGGACAGGTCATGGCCCAGTTCGCCTGGGAGGAGTTGGACGCGCAAAAGGTTGCCGTGCTTTATGATATAGCCAGTGAATACAATCGGGGATTGGCCGAGTTTTTCAGATCCTCCTATGAAGGTTATGGTGGGGAAATGGTGGCATTCGAATCCTACACCACCGACGCACCAGACGTGACCCAACAAATGGCACGAATCAAAGAGAGTGGGGCAGACGTGCTATTCCTTCCCAACTATCACAACGAAGTGCTAAAACAAGTGGGTCAAGCGCGAGAAATGGGTATCAAAGCACAGATCATCGGCGGCGACACCTGGAGCTCGATACAAGGCGCTGATCGTTCGGCCGTAGAAGGATCCTACTTCAGTACCCACTATGCAGTGGACGTTGCTGACGAGAAAGCCCAGGGATTTGTCACCAGGTTTCAGGAAGCCTACGGCCGGGACCCTGAAGATAACGCCGCACTGACCTATGATTCTTTTGGCCTACTGTTCAAGGCGGTTAAGGATCAAGGTAAAGTGGACCCGGACGCCATTCGTGACGGTCTAGCGGCCATCGTCTACAGGGGCGTCACTGGAACAATTGAATATGGCATAGGTAGTGGTGATCCACTAAAGAGCGCCGTGATCATGGAGATTAAGGATGGAAATTTTGTTTTCCACTCGCGCGCTGAACCGTAGGCTCAATGGTGTCGCCTGCCCAATCCGACTCTTAATAATTCGCTCTTACCAATGTCTTTTAACACGAAGTAATATTGAATTATGCGATTTGAAGTTACCCATCTCACGAAGTTCATTTACAGTCGTCCCGTTTTCTTAGAACCCCATGAGGTAAGATTGCGGCCACGATGTGATAGTTGGCAAAATCTTCTTAGCTTCAAAATACATGTCGATCCATCACCAGCTGGCATAACTCATAACATTGATCTCCATAATAACTCTTCCACTCGAATGTGGTTTAACGGAACCCATAAATCTCTCATCATTACAACCGCCTTTAGTGTGGAGACTCTACGAACAGACCCTTTCGATTTCATTGTTGATTCTCAGGCTCTTGTATTACCCGTAAACTATTCTGATGAAGACTCTGACTCCTTGGCCCCTTTCCGAGAAGTTTCAAACTTTTCTGTTGATGTAAAGAATCTAGCTAAGTCCATCTCCAACGATGCTAAAAATGAAACGCTCGCATTTCTTGTGTCTCTAAACCAGCGAATTCACGAGACAATTGAGCCTATATTTCGCGCTGTAGGTGATCCATGGCCTGCATCGACGACACTTGAAAAAAGGAAAGGTTCTTGCCGAGATCAGTCGGTTCTTTTCATTGCTGTCTGCCGAACTGTTGGATTGGCGGCGCGATTTGTCAGTGGTTATCAGGAAGGCGACTATCAGCGAGCGAAGCGAGAATTACATGCATGGGCAGAAGTATATCTGCCTGGAGCTGGTTGGCGCGGCTATGATCCAATGAGCGGACTAGTAATTTCCGACCGTCACGTTGCGGTCGCTTCGGGACACATCCCAAGCGCCGCAGCCCCGACATCCGGTACATTCCGGGGCACAAACGTGGAATCTACTATGCGCACACAAATCGACATCGAAGTTCAGCCTGTCCGCCAAGTCTAAGGTACGACTGTAGATTTGACATTTCACTGTAGCAGTGATAATTTCCAACGGCTGTCATCCAATGATACTTGGTGCATCCAATAGCTCAGTAGCTAAAAGGATTGACGGGCAGAATTTAAGAGTAATCTGAGATCGGAAATCTTGGGAAACCGAACAAAGGAGAGTCGCAATGGACAACGGGGCAATTTGTTTTTCGAGAAGCATGTCATCGGGAGGGGAAGAGATCGCTAGCATCGTTGCAGAAAAGATGAGCTATCGCTATGTAGACGATAATATTATCACCATAGCGGCAGAAAAAGGGGGAGTCACTCCGGAAACGATTGGGAAAGTTGAACGTTCTAGCGAGATGATTAACCGCATCCTTGGATATATGTCCCATGATACTGGGAGATCCAACCATTTCACGAGCATCCGGATGGGTCAGTCAGAGGAATACCGACAATTGATCCAAGAAGTGGTCGTTGAAACTGCCAAATCAGGGAAGGTCGTAATCGTTGCTCATGGCGCTGCCATCCCGCTAGCAGATATGGCTCGCGTTTTGCGGGTATTTGTTACTGCCTCTCAATCGAACCGAACCAAACGACACATGAGCACATCGAACGTGGATGAGCAAAAAGCAAGGGAAGATATCGCTGCCTCTGATCGCCAACGTGCGGAGTACTTTCGAAACTTCTACGATATCAATCTAGAACTACCGACTCATTACGACATAGTACTGAACACTGACCACATTACACCGTCAGTTGCTGCAGATGTAGTGGTAAGTGCCGCCAGGGGGATGTAGGACTCCTCATAGTTGAGGATATGTAACCCAGCACATCAAAAACCGACAGGGGCCTCAGGCAGATCTTTCGGAAGCAGCGGCATCCGAATTGCGAGTTGTTGCAGGGGGCGGAGGACTTTGCTAAAGTGATTTTGCTCCACGTTCGGCAGTATCGATACGAACCGCATCTAATATCCGGCTTACAAAAATTCGGCCGTCACCTGCTTTGCCCGTTGCTGCAGAGTCTATAATGAAACCTATCACCTTATCAGTGTCCTCGTCCGAGACCACGATTTCCAATTTTATTTTGGAAAGAGTAGGATCTACATAGGTCCCGGTGCCTCGGCTGGACGTCCTACTAGAGCCCGGGTTATCTCCTTGACCTAAGATACGAGTCACAGTCATCCCTTTAAACCCAGCATCGTTCAGAGCTATTTGAACACTAGTTAATTTCTCCGGTCTAATGATAGCTTCTATCTTATTCACGGAAACCTCCTATCGTCGCCACTTAAGACCGTGCTCAATCCAGAAATTTGCCTTTTAGATCTCAACTTTTCAAACGTATACGGAAGGCTCCAGCCCTTATGGTAGCTCAGAAGTCAATATAAGGCTTCCTTTGTTGATCTGCAAGTTGGTTGATCTCCCGCAATAAAGTCGTATGCGCCTCCGAATAGGTTAGGCCGGTTTTTACTCGAACCCAATAGCCTGCGCAGTATTCAACAATCGTGCGTTAAGATTGTGCCGTCATGAACCAACTTTGACCGACT
This sequence comes from Chloroflexota bacterium, assembly GCA_027294635.1. Lineage (GTDB taxonomy): Bacteria > Chloroflexota > Dehalococcoidia > Lucifugimonadales > JAPULR01. Next base: position 6,693 of record JAPULR010000002.1, read on the forward strand.
AACTATCACAAATTGCCAGCGAAATCTATTTTCATTATAATCCCCTATGTTCAAGTTAATAGGAGGAGGTTATCTAGATGGATGTTCGGAGAGCTGAATACATATGGATAGATGGAACCACACCTACGGCTAAACTCAGATCAAAGACAAAAATAATCCCATTGGATGAAGACCCGCCTATTTGGGGGTTTGATGGTTCGAGTACAAATCAGGCCCCGGGGAACCGATCTGATTGTGTTTTGAGGCCGGTATTCAACTGTCCTGATCCCACGAGGAAAGATCCTAATGGGCTGCTGGTGATGACGGAAGTGCTGCTGCCCGAGATGACACCGCATTCAACCAACACGCGGGCTGCTTGCGAGGCGGCATCCAAGACCTATGCTGAGATGGAAACTGTTTTCGGCATTGAACAGGAATACACTTTCTTCAGAGGTATGAGGCCACTTGGATTTCCTGAACACGGATTCCCTCCTCCGCAGGGCGGGTACTACTGCGGTGTCGGTGCAGACGAGGTTTTTGGTCGTGATGCTGTAGAGGCCCATTTAGACGCATGTCTCAGAGCTGGGCTTAAGATATTCGGCATCAACGCTGAGGTGATGCCAGGACAGTGGGAATTTCAGATTGGTACTTTGCCGGCTCTAGATGTTTCTGACCAACTATGGGTAGCCAGGTGGCTTCTATATAGAGTTTCGGAAGAATTTGGGATCAACGCTACTTTGTACCCCAAACCTGCTCGGGGCGACTGGAACGGAGCAGGCGCCCATACTAATTTCTCTACTAGGAAAATGCGCTCTAGCTACGAAGCATGCATCGATGCTGCTGAAGCCCTTGGGAAAACACACGATTTGCACATCGAGAATTACGGATTCGGAATAGAGGAGAGGCTGACGGGTCTGCATGAAACCAGTTCGTACAAGGAATTCCGATATGGGGTTTCAGATCGTGGCGCCTCCATCCGTATCCCTTGGCAGGTGGAGGTTGAAGGCAGGGGCTATATAGAAGATCGTCGTCCCAATGCAAATATGGATCCCTACGTAGTCACACGCCTGATATTAGAGACGATCGGTACTCATTCCAAAATCGCAGCTTAACTGTCGACTACGTATCCCGGCTGAAACAATCTTGGCTGAATGAGATTAGCCCTGCTGTTATCTGGTAAGTGACCCTACAAACCATTGGCGCTCTAATTAGAGCGCCAATGGTTTTATAACTATCGGATGATCATCTGTCCTAAGAATTAAGATTTCAAGTCTTACCAACCCAAACTGATTGTATTGGACCGAATTGATAACCCGCAATATCCATGGGTCTAGAAAACCGCTATCCCTTGGGCGCATCGTGGGAAAGGGCGGTAGGTTGCTCACGAACAACTTTATACGTTTTACCTGGAATTGCCAATTCACATGCCCCGGAAAACTCTTTTGCTACTTCCGTTAATATTTGATCAGGGTCATGACTTTCCCAAATGTGAGTGACTAGCAAGTTACCCACATTCGCATTGGCAGCTGCGGCGCCTGCTTCCCTACCGGTCATGTGTCCCCGTTGGGCTGAGTTCTTTGGGCTGGTTATCCCATCACCTGCTTCACATAGGAAAAGACTGGATTCATTTGCGATAGAGATTAGAGGTTCGCACAGGCTAGAGTCTGCAGAGTAACACAACGAGCCAGCGTCATTTTCAATGCGCATTGCAAACGTGGGAATGAAGTGTTGTACCTGTTGAAATTTGATCTGGAGCCCTGGCAGACAAAGAACCGTCCCCGCCGTATATTCCTCCACATCATAAGCGTCTAGGGGATACCCCATGGACAATTCGTCTAAAAACTTTAATAGTTGGGTGCGAGTATCGGGAGGAGTCCATACTTTAAATGGGGTGTTTGCATGGGTGACAGGAGATAGCTTTAGAAGATAGCTTAGTGGGACTAGGCCAAGCCAATGATCTATGTGCAGGTGGGATATCACTATACCAGAGAGTTCTGGCAGTGATTTTCTGAATTCAGGTGTCGCCACTACACCAGGACCAATGTCCAGGACTACTGAGGTATCTCCTCCTTTGACTAGATAGCCGGATGACGCCCCTCCAGGGTTGGGGCATACGGGGCCGTTTCCGAGGATGGTAAGTTCCAACATCAACACCTCCGTCATTGTTTTATTATGTCCCTTTCACGCTGGGCAAGCCCCCCATTTTTAATCGACCGATCCATCTGCGGCAGTAGGGAACCGCTCGCCTTTGAGAAGCCCCCGCTGTAGAATTATGAATATGATTCAGGAGATGTAAAGTGGTTCAAGCCGACGAGCGATCACAACTGCTACGAGAAGTTGAACTTTTCCGAGATATCGATGCCTCCGAGTTACAGTTAATCGTCCAACAGATGAAAGAGGAGTCCTATGCGGACCGACAGGTGGTCTTCCGTGAAGGGGATCCCGGCGACAGGTTGTTCATTCTACTCGAAGGCACTATGCACATATACGTCAATCGGGAAAACCAGGTCATCACCTATAACAGGCTTCAAGCAGGAGAGTGTTTTGGTGAGATGGCCCTTATCGAGAATACTCCCCGGTCGGCGACTGTCCAGGCAGAGGCACCCTCGAAGTGCCTCACATTATCTCGCCAGGGTTTTCTGGACCTGCTGAGTAACCACCCTCTCGTTGTCCTTAGACTGATGCGGGTTTTGGTTCCTCGACTTCGAAGTACAAACGTTCAGCTCCAAAATTATGCCACTCGGCGACGAGCCGGATCAGATAGTGCCCGGGTCGCCATGAACTTTTTGAATTACGAAACAGAGGGGTTCTTTGACGAAATGCTCGACGAAAGCGGTCGACCTCGCGACGCCGCAGCCCTCCTAATGCAACGCATTACTAACCTGCCAGAAGGCGAATTACAAGATCGGCAACAAGCAGCTGAACAAGCACTACTAAACCTGGGTATCACATTTAACGTATACGGCGATGAATCCGGAACGGAGAAGATATTTCCTTTCGACATAATACCAAGGATCGTTGGGGCCAGTGACTGGAATTACATAGAGAAGGGATTAAAGCAGCGCATTCAAGCCCTAAACCTGTTTATAGATGATCTGTACCACTCTCAGAAGATTGTGAAAGACGGTATCGTGCCAGAGCACCTGATTCAATCCGCTCAAAACTTGTTGCTACCTTGTGAGGGACTCAATCCACCAAAAGGCATCTGGTGTCATATCACTGGTACCGACATAGTACGAGACGGGGATGGTCAATTATATGTTCTGGAAGACAACCTACGCTGCCCCTCAGGGGTCTCTTATGTCCTGGAAAACCGCCAGGTCCTAAAGGCTACATTCCCGCAAGTATTTGAGGCGTCTAAAGTTAGACCAGTTGACGATTATCCAAGCCGTCTGCTGGAAACCTTACAAAGTATTGCTCCAGAGGGTTCTGAATCACCTACGATCGTCTTGTTAACGCCAGGCACCTATAACTCTGCCTATTTCGAGCACGCATTTTTAGCTCAGCAAATGGGCATTGAACTGGTGCAAGGAAGCGATCTAATGGTAGTCGACGGTTATGTCAACATGCGCACCACTCATGGTCTTGAACAGGTGGACGTCATATATAGACGGATTGATGATGATTTTCTTGACCCTCAAATATTCAACCCAGAGTCTCAACTTGGTGTCCCAGGGTTGATAGATGTATATAGGGCTGGTCGGGTAGCGCTCGCAAATGCACCGGGAACGGGAGTAGCTGATGACAAGGCCGTATACACCTACGTTCCGCAAATGATCAAATATTACCTGGACCAGGATATGATTTTGCCTAACGTTCCTACATACATCTGTTGGGACGACAAACAGCGAGAACATGTCCTGGCCAATCTGGACAAGCTAGTGGTGAAGGTAACCAATGAATCAGGTGGCTACGGGATGCTTATTGGTCCACACTCCACCACTAAGGAGCAGGAACTATTCGCCGAACGTATAAAGGCTAATCCACGGAACTACATCGCGCAGCCGACCCTAGCCCTTTCCAGAGCCCCAGTAATCGTCGACGGCAAATTCGAAGGCCGTCACGTCGATTTACGTCCTTACATTCTATATGGATCGGACATCTATGTTCTCCCTGGCGGTCTAACGCGGGTTGCACTAAAGAAGGGCTCGCTGGTAGTTAATTCTTCACAGGGTGGCGGCAGCAAGGATACGTGGGTAATCGCGGAGGAACCACAATAATGTTAAGCAGAGTTGCTGATTCAATATACTGGATGAATCGATACCTAGAACGGGCCGAGAACGTCGCCCGATTTGTTGACGTGAATCTAAACCTGCTGCTCGACCTGCCTGGATCTGCGGATGAACAGTGGGAGCCGTTAGTTCAGACTACAGGCGATGAATTGCTATTTCGGGAGAGGTTTGGTCAGGCTACCCAAGAGAATGTACTAGCTTTTTTAACATTTGATGCCGGTAATCCCAACTCTGTCTTTTCGTGTCTGGGTGCTGCGCGCGAAAATGCTCGATCAGTCCGCGAAACTATTTCTTCAGAAATGTGGGAACAGATAAACAAATTCTACCTTATGGTTAGGTCTGCCGCCGCCGCAGGAGGTGTTTTAGAAAATCCTCACAACTTTTATACTGATGTCAAAATGGCATCCCACTTATTCATGGGGATAACAGATGCCACCATGTCACATGGCGAAGCCTGGCACTTCGGACGTCTTGGAACTCTCCTTGAGCGGGCCGACAAAACATCGCGAATGCTAGACGTCAAGTACTTCGTCCTTCTTCCCAGTGTGACGGATGTAGGTACCTCAATCGACGATATCCAGTGGTCTGCAGTGCTAAAATCAACTAGCGCATTTGAAATGTATCGGAAGCGTCATGGGCGCCTAGCGCCAGATCTTGTAGCCGATTTTTTGATCCTTGATAAAGAATTCCCACGATCCATCCGTTCCTGTGTGGTCAACGCTGAGGAATCTTTACACACCATCGGAGGCTCACCAATGAGCGCTTTCAATAACGTTGCCGAGCGGAGCCTCGGACGAATTCGGTCAGAATTAGATTATGCCCAGATACAGGAAATTATTACAGGCGGTCTGCACGAATTTCACGTAGAGTTACGAAGCAAGCTATTTTCGGTCGGCAATGACGTTTTTGACACCTTTTTCGCGACACGGTCTTCCCTGAATTCTTTGACTCCTATCACAGAATGTTGACAGATCCACTCCAAAGCAATTGACGAAGTCTGTGGCCGTTAGCATTACGTCATCGAGTTTCCAACAATCGTTTACCTTTTGTCTCTTGCCGTACGGAAGAACCTATTAGTCGATTTATTGAAGGTTGGATGACCTAGATACCGTAGATATTAAAATCTTCGATAGCCGAACAAGGAGATGTAGCGATGGATACCAGGGTAATTTGCTTTTCAAGAAGCATGTCCGGTGGGGGAGATGAAATCGCTCGCAAGGTTGCAGATAAGATCCGTTTTCGCTATGTGGACGATGAGATCATCATCACGGCGGCAGAAAAAGAGGGAGTCTCTCCGATAATGATTGGGAAGGTTGAACGTTCTAGCCCGATCATAGACCGTATCCTTGGATCCATGTCTTATAACAATCCCAAACAAGAGGAGAAAGGTGGGGGATCCTATCAAATTACGAGTTCCAAACTGAGTCAGTCAGAGGGATACCGACAAATAATCCAAGATGTGATCGTTGAAACTGCCAAAATGGGTAAGGTCGTAATCGTTGCGCATGGTGCAGCGATCCCCTTATCAGAGATGAGCGGGGTTTTGCGGGTATTTGTTACCGCCTCTCAATCGAACCGGACCAAACGACACATGAGCACATCGAACTTGGATGAGCAAAAAGCGAGGGAAGATATCGTTGCCTCCGATCGTCAACGTACGGACTACTTTCGAAAATTTTACCATATCGATCAGGAACTACCGACTCATTACGACATAGTATTGAACACTGACCACCTCACTCCTTCAATTGCTGTAGATGTGATAGTTAGAATCGCGAAGAAACTGAAGACAGACATGTATGAACCCGCCCAAGACGAAAGAGGGTAGCCAATAACTTTCAATAACATTGCTGCCCCGATCGGGAAATACGGCTAATTTATCGAATCACCTCAAGAATTCGAACCAAGAAACTATCGTAGGACCTAGTTGTTGTACCGATTTGCCCCCCCCAGGAAGGATTAATCATGCTAAAGCGCCGCCGCTGGATTCAATCTGGGCCTGCTGCTGGAGGACGCCGGAGACGCCGACAAAGCGGCCCGGGCCAGAGGAAGAAAAGGTGGCCGGCCCAAGCGGCTCGATGAGAAGAAGAGGAAACTGGCTGTAGAGATGTACCGGGAACGTAAGCACTCTATCGAGGAGATCTGCGACATGATGGAGATTACAAAGCCAACGCTATACAGGTATATTCGAGAGGCAGGTAGCTTAACATAACTGCGCCTTTTGTCTCGTTTGAACAAATGAAAGCAGCCGGGGAACCTCAGCTTCGGATTGATCGACCTTCCACTAAAGAATCCGACTGCCTTGCGCAGAAGCGCATCACAAATCAGTCCTGGCCTTTGCCAAAGGCTGGGGTCCGGCATCGCAGCGTTCTTCCTAGCTGTGGTCTACCTGGTTAGGCCCCAGGCCCTAGAGGAGCCGCCTTGTCTCTCCTCCAAGCTCAGATCGCAGGTTCCTCTAGCTAATTCACCCGAAGGTGTCACCCTAGCTAGAACTTACCCAGATAGGCTTTCCTGTAGAATCCCCGCGCCTTGAACCTCGGTTCAACTACAGTTCCACCTACCCGAGCCTCCAATTGGCATTTGGAGTCGTACTCAGCGGAGACCGGGTGAGGAGAAAACAGTTGCGAGAATAGTTTCTCCACAACGGTCCCTCCTTCTCCCTGAACCTGATTTACGAAAGGTCACGTCGTAGTGCAGGTATCTTCTATTTTATCATCATCGGACGATCTGTGATCTATAAGAGTCTCTGATGGTCGATTTTTGGGAGATCCCCCTGAAAACCGGCTACTCAGAAGCCCGTACAGCCTTTCTCTGAATGCCGGCCGACCAAGGGGTAAACTACTTTTGTTGCCGTTAGCCAGTTGACAAGAATCGCCACCTATGGGATGAGGAATAAAGAACGGACGGTGATCAGTCCGCCGTCCACTCTTTCTTGCTCCAGGAGCCTGGGATAGAGCCCTATCCGCTCCCGCTTTGCAGGTAAAGCTCAGGCATGGGTCCAGGCGGAGGGGCACTTACATCCAACCCGTGGATCTCTTTCACCTTACCGGCAAACCACAGGTCGAACGGAACAGTTGAGGAACTCAGCTTTGCCATGACGTCATCTGCCCCAGGCCCTTCTTGTAGCACAACCACGACTGGTCCCATCGGCGTCTCGGCAAGCCATGCGTCGTGCCGAGTCAGGCGATACCTCTGGTTGTAGCTGTTAAGCTCTGATTGGCGGGGCCCTTTAAGCTCAGAGGCCCACGCCTTCCAAGCCTCAAGCTTCCCTTCGACGATTGGAGCTACGATTATTCCCATGATTACCCTCCTATATGGTGGGATATGGGGGGCATGATCCCACACCGGGCTCCCCAGGTCAATAAGCGTGCAGTGGGTGGATGATCACAAGCCGATCACCTTTCCGACGAGGAACGCCAGGCCGCCGTCGGTCGTCGCCCCGCCCGTGAGGGCTCCCGTAGCGGGTTGACAAGAATTGGCAGCTATGGGATGAGGGAGGTAGCACAAAATGAAAGGAGGGGGTCATGGCTCAAACTCAATGGGTTTCATTCCAAGAGCTGAAAGAAAAGATCTCGATGTCGGATCTGCTGGCGTACTATGGTCTCCTTGCCTCTCTCCAACCCCGGCGCGACGGGGAGGAGCTGGTGGGGTTGTGTCCCTTCCACCAGGAGACCCGGGGATCCTTCCACGTGTCAACGGTCAAGAATGCCTGGAACTGCTTTGGTTGCCAAATGAAAGGCAACATCCATGATCCCCGAAACGTAGATTGTTGACTCTAGAGAGGGATTGTCTGAAAACGATACCTGGAAGTCTTCAATCACGAGGGGTGATAATTGGGATATCGAGAGGTGGACTTGCCGGCGCTCCTTGGCAAACCCAACCCTATACGTTTTCACTGAAATCTCCTTTTTTCCAAATAATTATGTACCTTTGAGTCAAAACTAGGCACGAATAATTTTGACTGTAGAACAAAGTGCTGGAAAAGAGCTTTGAAGTGGGCCCCGCCGTGGCGCGAAACGACCTTCTGTGCTGTGACCGGTTCGACGTTATGGACCGGGTACACGAAATCCCTCTGTCTTCCCTGGTTATCTGCGGCACTGAGGACATCATGACCCCGGTCAAGTACGCGAACTACCTGGCGGAAAGGATACCAAGGTCGCAAAGGTGCTGGTGGAGGGTGGAACCCACTACGTCCACCTGGAGCACCCAGGGGTGGTGAATCGGGCCATCAGCCGGTTTCTTGCCGCCCTCTAGCAGCGACGCAGGTTTCCACCTAAGAAAGGGTCAGGGCTTCTCGTTTAGGCCCAGGTTGGTGAACTGGCTTTCGTAGAACAGTAGCGGCTTTCCCGAGCCGCCCAGCGAAATTTCGTCAACCTCTCCGATGTAGATGGTGTGGTCACCGTGGACGTGGGAATCCACGACGCGGCAGCCGAAAAATGCCAGGGAACCTTCAATAACCGGCAGACCCTTCTCACTCAGGCGGTGCTGGTAAGGCACCTCGCCATGCCGGTCCTCGGGGGGGCGGGCAAAGTAGGCCCCAATATCCTTCTGCTGCTCGCTGAGGATGTTGACGCCAAAGGAGCCACTGGATTCCACGAAACGGTGGGTATGGGTGCGAAAGTCCACGCAGACCAGTACCAGGGGGGGCGCAAGGCAGACGGAGGTGAAGGAGTTGGCGGTCATGCCATGCAGGGCGCCCTGATGGTCCAGTGTTGTCACCACGGTTACTCCCGTAGCGAACTTGGCCAGGCTGTTTCTAAACTCGTCTTTGGTGACCACCAAACCCCTCGGCGCCGATGTTGACACCTATTCTTGTATCCGATGCCGTCATGTGTCAACCGAGCGTGTTGCATATTTCCTAGGGGGGCTGCGGTAAAATGGCCGTATCACCTTTAGGAGGAGAGCCCGTGACGATAGTTGCCTTGCTTAAGGAATCTGATGATATTTTCTATCTTGGTGCCGATTCCCAATGGACAGACTCGGTGGGCACGAAGACCTTTAAGACTAAAATTACAGTCCTAAACGGCAAGGGGAATATTGTTGCTTGGGCAACGGCGGGGAACCCCCAAATAGGCGTAGCGGAGTTTGGTAATTGGGCCAAGAATTATCAGCGCACAGAAACGACGACATGGGAATCGTTTATTACGGATGCAGCAGGAGAGTTTGCACGGCTGAATCGTATTAAGAAAGAGATAGGAGAGAAAGCTGGGCAGGATATCAACGCCTCCGCTTTTAAACGGGAGCACCTTTGTGAAATGTTAATTTGTGGTTGGCTAAACCATAGAAGTGCTGGTTATTTCGTTGGGGACGATGGGAATTATCAGAGCTTGGACCTTCTCGGCATGATGACGATTGGCACAGGTGGCCCATTCGCAGATGCAGTCTATAAGACTAGTCTCTACTTTCAAAAGAAGTTGGACTTAACTATTCATCAGGCTTTCCAGCACTTGATGGAGATTACATCACGCTATGCTGACCGATGTAGTCTCCCGTATGAATTTGTCAAAATCTCTGAAGGGAAACGGGAACTGTTTCGGTCGAAGGAACCTGAGCCTGGTGTAGAGGAAATAAAGCCTGCAAAGCCAGAAGGGAAAGGTAGCAGTGAGTCGTAACCTTACGCAGACTGCGCACAGTAACCTTGTTCAAGGAGCGTTGACCTTTAAGCCTGGAAAAGCATTTCTCGACTGCCGGTCACTGTCAGTAAGCCTCACCATCCGGGAATCACACGCTTCAGGAACTGAGGCGACCACCAGTTCCAGCGGTCCATAATCCGCATCAGCGCCGGGACCAGGAAGGCCCGAACCACCGTAGCATCCAATAGTATCGCAATGGCGGTCCCCACACCCAGAGCCTTGACTATGACTATGTCGGCGGTGGCGAAGGCGGCGGCCACCAGCACCAGGATCAGAGCGCCGCTGGTTATGATGGGGCCGGTAATCTCCATCCCCTGGGCCACGCTCTGTTCGTTATCCCCGGTGGAATCGTAGACCTCCTTGATTCGGCTGAGGAGGAATATCTCGTAGTCCATGCTGAGGCCAAAAATGATGGCGAACAGCAGTATGGGAATGGTGGCCTCGGTGACCCCCTCGGTGGTGAAGCCCAACAAGCCCTGGAAATGCCCCTGCTGGAAGATGAAGACAAGGGCGCCGTAGCTGGCGAAGATGCTCATCAGGTTCATTATTGTGGCCTTCAGGGGTAGCAGTACCGATCGGAACAGGACGAAGAGGGCAATGTAAACGGTGACCACCACAAAGATGATGGCGATTGGGAAGGCGCTGTACATTACGTCGATGGAGTCCATCAGATCGGCGGTGGCGCCCGTTACCATCAGGGAGAAGTCCTGCCCCGGGTCGAAGGAGCGAATTTGGCGGACCAGGTCCCGCGACTCATCCGCCACCGGAGTAAACCGGCTGAAGACTCGAATCACCGTTGTGTCTCCGCTGAGGTACTTCTCGACGGCTTCATCGGATGGGAACCCGCTGGGCCGGGTGCCGCCGTCGGAGAGGTTGGGGGAGATCAGGCTTTCTACCCTGTCCACACTTGGGTCGTTTTGGAGTGTATCGACAAGACTGCGGAGCCGTGTCGTGTTTTCCTCGGTTAAAGTGTCTCCTGAAAACTGGGCCGCTATGACTATGGGGGCGATAGCTCCCGGCCCCATCCGCTCCGATACTACGTCCCATCCTCGTCTGGAAGGTACGTCCTCAGGCAGAACCGTAGCCCAGACTGAGCCCAGGTTCACACCCAGAAAAGGTATACCCAGAGCTACGAGGAAAACCAGCAAGGGTATGGCCACAACCAAAGGACGCCGCATCACCCCGAGGGCGAGGCGGCGCCATAATCCCCTACCAACGCCGCGGTTGGGGAGGACTGGTTGTGCGTTCACCCTATCGCCTACCACCGCCAGAATGGCGGGCAGCAGCGTAAGGGCCACCAGGAGGGAGATCATGATGACCATCACCCCACCCAGGCCCAGGGAGCGGAGCATCATGAAATCGAACAAAAGCAGGGAAGACAGTCCCAGCATGGAGGTAAGTCCGGAAAAGAGGATGGTCTTTCCTGAGGTGGCCAGGGTGTGGGCCACGGCTTCCTTCTTTGGGTGCCGGTTTATCTCTTCCCTGAACCGGCTTACCACCAGCAGGGAATAGTCCACCGCTACCCCCAAGCCCAGGAAGGAGACTATGTTTAGCGCGAATATGGACACGTCTGTTACCTGGGCCACGAAAAAGAGGAGAGCCAAAGCCGCCGATACACTTATGGCCCCAACGGCGACGGGGATGCTGGCGGCCACCAGCCCGCGGAAGACGAAGACGAGGGCAACCAGGACCAGGGGGATGGCTATGATTTCGCCCCGCCGCAGGTCCCGCTCCGAGGCTTTATTTATGTCGGAAAAGATGGCGACACCCCCCGTGGTCCACACCTCCAGGTCACCTTCCCCCAGGGAATCTTCCAACTGTGGAAAGGACTCAATAGCCTCATCAATAGATAATCGCAGGGGCACCAGAGCGAAGGTAGTTTTCCCGTCGGGGGACACCTGGGAAGGCGTCCCACCGTCGTAGAAGGTCGTGATTTCGCCCACGTCTGGTCGCCCTCTAAGAGGGGTGAGGACCTTCTCCATCTCGGCTCTATAAGCAGGGTCCTCCGTGGTTATTAACGGGCTCGAGAAGACGACGATTAGGGTTGATTCGGAGGTCCCAAACCGGTCTTCCAGAAGGTCAAGAGCACGGCGGGACTCGGTGTCTATATCGCCAAAGCCGCCCTTGAGCTGGGAGGCGACACGGGGTAGGACGGACAGCGAGAGGAGAAAGACGAGGGCCCAGGCGATGATAATGGGCCAGCGGTACTTGGCCGAGAAAATACCCAGGCGGTAAAACACCGAGTTAGAGAGGGTCCGTGGATAGGATATAGATTTCGCTCATCCCGCTGTAATTGTCTGCTAAGTCAAGAGGGTAAGTAAATCCCAGAGCTATACCATACCAGCCACTAGCATCCTTGGTGCCTCTCAAGAGTGATGCTATACTGGGCCTCAATCCAAGGCAGGGAAGAATATCAGGAGAGCCACGGTGGAGCTGCTAAGAAGCCTACAGTTTGTGCCCGGCAATCGCCGCGATATGCTGGAGAAGTCCCGCACCTTTGATGCGGATGTCCTGGTGGCGGACTTAGAGGACTCGGTGCCGCCGGCGGAGAAGGCAGCCGCCCGTGAGCTGGTGCGAGAGCTGGCGCCATCCCTATCTGGCCGAGACCAGAAGGTTGTGGTGCGGGTAAACTCCCTCGACACGGGCCTGACCGCCGATGAGCTGGAAGCCATAGCTGGCCCTCACTTGTATGGAGTCAGCCTGGGTAAGGTAGACTCCCCCTGGCATATTCAGGAGTGTCACCGACTGCTGGCGACCCAGGAGTCTCGCCTGGGGATGGAATCAGGCGTCATCAAAATCATACCGTGGATCGAAAGCGCGGCGGGGATTTTGAGAGCTGCGGATATTGCCAGGGCCTCTCCTCGGGTGGTGGCCCTGGCCTTCGGCGCCGAAGACTACACCAACGATATGGGGATACAGCGCACCGATGAGGGCGAAGAGGTAAGGCTTCCCAGGTCAATGGTGCCCATAGTTGCTCAGGCGGCGGGCATAGTGGCCCTGGACACCCCATACGTCAAATTCCGTGACCCTGAGGGACTCCAGCGGGAGGCCGAGGCCGCGCGAAGGCTGGGGTACAAAGGCAAGTTCGCCATTCACCCGGTCCAGCTAGAGATCATAAACACTGTGTTTAGCCCCAGGGAAGAGGACCTGGAGTACGCCCGTCGGGTTGTGGAGGCGTGGGAGCAGGCTGAAGCCCAGGGCCGAGGCGCTCTGGCCCTGGATGGCAACATGGTGGACGTTCCCGTGGTGAAGAGGGCCTACAATATTCTTAAGCTGGCAAAGCAGATGGCAAAGAGGGGCCGAAGCGAATGATAGATGAGGCTGAGGAGCGAGGAGTCGCCGCCGAGATTCTGGCCTACGGCACAGCGGTGGTCGTAGACTGATGGGTAAATCCCCATCCGACAAGATTATCCTGGAGGGGATGCAGTTTTACGCCTATCACGGTCGTAACCCCGAGGAGCGGACCCTGGGCCAGCCCTTCGTTGTAGATCTGGAAGCGGAGGTCGACTTAAGGGCCGCCGGAGAATCGGACCACATCGGCGATACGGTGAGCTATACCGACCTTTATCGGGCCGTCAAAGCGGAGATGGAGGGGCCTGCCAAGAACCTCCTCGAAGGGGTGGCCCATGCCATTGCCCAGCGAATCCTAGACTCCTATTCCGTTCGAAGCGTCAGGGTAAGGGTAAAGAAGACTAGCCCTCCCATCAAGGACGCCTTTCTCTCCGGTGCTGCTGTAGAGGTGTACCGCTCCAGGGAATGACTCTCTTCCTCCAAACCTATGCTTGAGTTCTCCAGCGATCTTGCTCTCTGGCAGATCACTATCTTGTCCCTCGTTTCCCTCGTCGTGGGCCTCCTCGGTGGTTTTGTGGGTCTGGCCCTGGGTACCATGAGGCTTCCCGGCATACTGCTTACCGGACTGAACCCTCAGGTTGCGGCGGGCACCAACATACTGGTCAGTGCTTTGGCTGCGCTGTCCGGGGGGTACCGGCACTTACGGGAGCGCCGAGTGGACTGGAGTGTTGTCCTCTGGTTAGGGGTACCTTCGGTGGTTGGAGCTTTCGTTGGAGGTTTGTTCAGCGGTGAGGTGCCCGCGAGCTTGCTAATCTCCCTGGTCGGGCTTCTGGTGCTGTGGCAGGGGATTGAATTTTTGGGTTTACGCCGGCGCCTACTAGGTCAATCTCAGACTAAGGGGGCCGTATCAGCTACGGTGGATAACCCCCGTTCTCACAGGGCAGAGAAGACCACCGCAGGCACTTTTGGCCTGAGCATCGGGTTGCTGGGCGGCGCCGTGGGGCTGATCCTTGGCAGCTTGCGCCTTCCCCTGATGATCAGAATCATGCGTATGGACCCTCGCAAGGCCGCGGGCTCCAATCTAATCATAGGGGCTTCCCTGGGCCTTTTCGGGTTCGCAGGCCACGGCATTCGAGGGGAGGTAGACCTGCCCCTGCTGCTGTCCATGGGGCTAGCGGGCATGGTGGGTTCCTACGTAGGGGCCAGATATACGGGCCGGGTCAGCATCGACTCCCTGATGCTGGTGCTGGCTTGGGTTCTTGCCATCGTCGGGATAATCCTGGTAGGCCAGGGAATCCTGGAGGCCCTAGACTAGGTTACGAACCGTTTGGCCCGTTTACAGCACCGCGTCTCGCAGCACCTCGATCAGGTGGCGGGGCCTACGGTTGGTGCCGTGCTCCACCTGCTGACGGCAGGAAATTCCCGTGACGGCTATCTCCCAGTCGTTGCTCTTGGACTCCACCGCTGGAAAGAGCTTCTCCCGCCCAATGGCCATGGAGACCTCGTAGTGCTCCCTCTCAAAGCCGAAGGCCCCCGCCATGCCGCAGCAGCCGGAATCGGCCTCCTCCACCTCGTAGTTGGGAGGAAGGCGCAGCGTGTTTAAGGAGGCCGCGGTGCCCACCAGGGCTTTCTGGTGGCAGTGGCCGTGGAACAGGACCCGTTTGGACAAGTCGGAGAACTTCAGGTCAAGGTTGCCAGCCTCTCGAAGCTTGTCTAGGAACTCGTCTATGAGGTAGCTGTTGGCCGCCACCTCTCTAGAGGCCTCATCCCGTAGCAGGTCAGGGTACTCGTCGCGGAGGGTAAGGAGGCAGCTGGGCTCGCAGCCTATGATAGGCGTTCCCTGCCGGACATGCGGGGTCAAGAGGTCCACGTTGAAGCGGGCCCTGGCTTTGGCCTCCTCCAGCAGACCCTTGGAGATCATGGGCCTGCCGCAGCACTGGCCGTTGGCCAGGATTACGCCGTATCCCGCCTTCTCCAGCACCTCCACCGCGGCGATGCCTACCTGGGGGGTGTTGTAGTTCATAAAGGTGTCGTTAAAGAGGACCACCGATCCCCTGGTTGCCGGGCCAAGGGGTTCATGACCCTTGAACCAGGCTGGGAAAGTGGTTCGAGCGAAGGTGGGAAGGGGACGCTCCGCATGGATGCCTATGAAGCGGTGCAAGAGCCAACGCACTCCGGGCAATCTGGTGCTCCAGTTTGACACGGGCGCAAAGTGACATCCCAAGCGGCTTAAGGTGTTGATTCTGGCGAAGATTCGGGCCCTGATGGGCACCCCTCTGGCCTTGTTGTACCGATGCAGGAACTCGTATTTGAGCTTGGCCATATCTACCCCTGAGGGACACTCGCCCTTGCAGCCCTTGCACTCAAGGCAGAGGTCCAGGGCATCGTGGAGCCTTCGGCTGGTAAGGGTATCAGGTGGCAACGCGCCCGACAGGACGGCCCGCAGCAGGTTAGCCCGACCCCGGGTGGAGTGCTCCTCCTCCCGCGTAACCATGAAGGAGGGACACATGGTTCCGTCGGCCTTGCGGCATGCTCCCATGCCGTTGCACATATCCACCGCGCCGTCGAAACCTTCGTCTGCGGAGAAGTCCAGATGGGTGGAGAAGGAGAGGGCCTTGTAGCCCGGGCCGTATCTCAGATTTTCCGTCATGGGGGGGCAATCTATGATCTTGCCAGGGTTCATTATCCCTTGAGGATCGAAGGCCTCTTTGACCTGGCGAAAGGCCTGATAAATGGTGGAGCCGAACATCTTCTCCGTCCACACGCCCCTGACGATACCGTCGCCGTGCTCACCGCTGAAGGAGCCCCCGAACTCCTTCACCAGGTCGCCTATCTCCGAGGCGATGGACACCATGGTGTCGATTCCTTCCTGGCTCTTGAGGTTCACCAGGGGCCGAATGTGCAGGCAGCCCACGCTGGCGTGGCCATAGTAACCCGCGTCGGTGCCGTGGCCCTTCACTATCTCATCGAAGCGACGGACGAACTCCCCCAATCGCTCCGGGTCCACCGCCGTGTCTTCCACAAAGGGTATGGGTTTGGCGCCGCCGCGTACACTCATCAGCAATCCCAGGCCCGCCTTGCGGACGGCCCAGACGTTTGCCTGGGCGGCCCGGTCGAGGATGGTAACGCAGTCGTAGCCCAGCCCTTTCAATGCCAGGTCCTGTTCCAGCTTCGCCGTCTTTGATGAAGCTTCTAGCTCGGATTCGCCGTTGAACTCCACTACCAGGACTGCGCCCGGCTCTCCGTTGATAAAGCTCATCTTGCGGGCGAAGCCGATGGATTCACGGGTCCGGTCCAGCAGCATCTTGCCCACCAGCTCTACCGCTGCGGGATGGTGCTCCAGGATGACCGACGTGGCCTCACATGCCTCGGCCAGCTCCCGGAAGTGGACCACCGCCAGGGCGGTCTCTTTGGGCCGTGGCACAAGGTTTACCTTGGCCTCGGTGATGATGCTCAGGGTTCCCTCGGACCCCACCAACATCTGGGTCAGGTTAACGGGGCCTTCGTTCAGGAACTGGTCCAGATTGTAACCGCTGACCCTCCGCATGATGGTCGGGTAGCGGGCAAGAATCTCCTTACGGTTCTCCTGGGATATGCTCAAAACGCGGCGATAAATCTCGGACTCCAGGTTTTCACCGGACAGCTTGCTTTCTAGTTCGGGGCCGTCTATCGTGCCGAAGCGTGCTTCGCTTCCGTCGGACAGGACTGTATTAACCTCTATGACGTGGTCGCTGGTTTTGCCGTAGAGGACCGAGTGAGACCCGCAGGAGTTGTTGCCGATGCCCCCGCCCACCGAGGCCCGGTTGGATGTTGACGGGTCGGGGGCGTACTGGAGGCGATGTGTGAGAAGGTGTCGATTAAGCTGGTCCAGGACCACCCCGGGCTGCACCCGGGCCCACTTTTCCTCCGGGTTGACCTCCAGGATGCCGTCCATGTGCTTGGAGAAGTCTATGACAATGGCGTGGTTCACCGTTTGACCCGCCAGGCTGGTGCCGCCGCCTCGCGGCAGGATGGGAACGCCGCTCCTGCGGGCCACGTCCACCACCGCTAATACGTCGTCCTTGTCCAGGGGGATAACCACCCCCACCGGCTCCATCTGGTAGATGCTGGCGTCGGTGCTGTAAAGGACCTTGGAGAAGGCGTCGAAGCGCACCTCGCCGGAGACTAGCTTCCTAAGCTCCTGCTCTAGCCCTCGACTACGTTGGTTTGAAGCGTTCATATTGACGTTACTTTAGACCAGGGCAGCAGGGGAGGGCAACTGGCATGCTCCAACTCTAGCCCCGAATGTGCTATCTTCATTGGCGATGATTGAAGAAGACCGCTTCTGTCCCCACTGCGCCACTCCCCTGGAGGTCCGTAGTGCCCACGGCGCCGAGAGACCCGTATGCCCCAGCTGTGGCAGGGTAATCTACTACGACCCCAAGCTGGCGGCTACAGTGGTCATCGAAAAGGACGGTAAGGTGCTGATGGTGCGCCGCGCCACCGAGCCCGGCATGGGCCTGTGGAGCTTCCCCGGCGGCTACGTGGACCGGGGCGAGGTGGTGGAGCGGGCGGCGGCAAGGGAGGCGCTGGAGGAGACGGGCCTCATTGTGGAAATTGTTGGCCTCATCGGCCTCTTCTCGGAGAGGGGTCACCCAGTGGTCCTGGCCGCCTACCACGGCCACATAGTCGACGGCCATCCAGCGCCTGGACAGGAGGTCTCGGAGGTGGAGTTCTTCCGGCCCGACGAGCTGCCGCCCCTGGCCTTTCCCCGTGACACCAGGGTACTGGAGCAGTGGGGGAGAGGAAAATAACGGAACTGGTGAGAGGTACCCAGCTTGCGATTCGGGCACTGACAACCGCTCTTAATCAGAGATGCCCCTCACCACCACCCCCGCCATCTCTTCTAGACCTTTGATATAGGACTGGGTCCCTTCCTCGCCTAGGCCACGCTGTCCCAGGAGGTAGAAGAACTGGCGCGCCACCGCCGATACAGGCATGGGCAGCTCCATCTCCTGGGAGGCTTCGTTAATCAGGCGCTGGTCCTTGAGCATCAGCTTTACGGCAAAGCCTGGATCAAAGTCCCGCTTCAGTATGCGGGACCCCAGGTTCTCCAGCTGCCAGGAGTTGGCCGCGCCCCCAGTGACCGCCTGAAAGACCTTGTCCAGGTCGACGCCTGCCTTGGCCCCCAGGAGAAGCCCCTCGCACACCGCGGCCAGGGTGCCGGCCACAATCACCTGGTTTACCAGCTTGGCCACCTGGCCCATGCCGCCGGGCCCAATGTGAATAATCCGTTTGCCCATGGCCTCAAAGACGGGCAGGGAGCGCTGAAAGACTTCGGTCTCTCCGCCAACCATGATAGAGAGGGTGCCGTCGGCGGCGGCCCAGGAGCTGCCGCTGACGGGTGCGTCTAGCATGTGAGCGCCCACCTCCGCCAGCCTGGCGCCGATCCTGCGGGTGACGGCGGGAGAGATGGTGCTCATGTCAATGACTACCGAACCGGACTGAACGCCCTCCACCACTCCATCTTTGCCCAGCACGATTTGCTCCACGTCGGGGGAGTCGCTGACCATGACGATGACGGTGGAGGCCTGCTGCGCCACCTCTCTTGGTGAGCTAGCTACTCGAGCGCCCTCTTTGGCCAGGGCCTCGGCCTTGCTACGGGTCCGGTTATAGGCAACTAGTGGGAACCCTGCCTTGATGAGGTTAAGGCTCATGGGCTGGCCCATGATGCCCAGGCCTATGAATCCAACGGTATCCTTAGTGTTCATTTTTTCTCCTTAGCAGTGGGTAGTTGCGCTGAGAACCCCGCCAATGTACCCAAGAAGGCGGGGCCCGTCAAATGGGTGCCAGGCGTTGTGATGGAAGTGTTTACCTTAGATTCTCCGTCCTTCGATCCCGTCTTCCCGACTGCGAGATAAGTCGGGACAAGCAAGCTCAGGACGACCCCTCGACAAGCTCGGGGTCCCGTTATTCCCGATATCGGGATTATCGGGATAGTGAGCCCTTCGGCAAGCTCAGGACAGGCTCTGTCGAACTACGAGCACATAACGTCGCCAATGTCGGGACGAAGAATCTCACTTTATTTGAGGCGTTATCCCACGACCACTGAGCTCTAGAAAGATACCATTGTTCAGGTGTAGCCGTGCCGCCTAGACCCCTGTGCTAGAATAGGCGCTGACCTTTTGCCCCGGGAGGTAGGCCATCAAGATTCACGAGTATCAGTCTAAGGAGCTTTTGTCCAAATACGGAGTCCCCGTGCCCCGAGGTCAGGTGGCCTCCACGCCCAGCGAGGCCGAGGCCGTCTGCCGGGACCTGGGTGGGAAGGCGGTAGTAAAGGCCCAGGTGCACGCCGGAGGCCGTGGCAAGGCTGGGGGTATCAAGGTGGTCAACTCACCCCAGGAGGCCCATGACTTTGCCGCCTCCCTAATTGGGAGCCGTCTGGTAACGGCCCAGACGGGTCCCGAAGGCGTGCCGGTGCAGAAGGTGCTGGTGGAGGAGCCAGCCCAGGTGGCGCGGGAGCTTTATCTGGCCCTCACCGTCGATCGAGCCTTTCAAGGTCCGGTGTTCATTGCCAGCGCCGCCGGAGGCATGGAGATTGAGGAGGTGTCGGCCACAGATCCCGAGAAAATAACCAACGAGGGCGTCGATATTGCCGTGGGGTTCCAGCCCTTTCAGGGACGCAGGGTATCCCACGCGCTGGGGCTTGAGACGTATCAAGTGAGGCCTGCCACCCGGATAATGACTGCCATATACAAGCTGTTCATGGACCAGGACTGCAGCCTGGTGGAGATAAACCCGCTGATTGTCACCGCCAATGGAAACCTGGTAGCCGTAGACGCTAAAATAAACCTTGAGGACGATGCCCTATTCCGGCACCCTGAACTGGTCTCTCTGGCGGACCCGGAGCAGGAAGACCCCCTGGAGGTGGAGGCGTCCCAATCTGGCATCTCCTACGTGAAGCTGAAGGGCACTGTAGGGTGCCTGGTAAACGGCGCTGGCCTGGCCATGGCCACTATGGACCTGGTGAAGGAAGCGGGGACAGCCCCGGCCAACTTCCTGGACGTTGGCGGTAGCGCCGACGAGGATAAGGTGGCCAAGGCGGTCAATATCATGCTCTCTGACCCCAGCGTGAAGAGAATCCTGGTCAATATTTTCGGCGGCATATTGAAGAGTGACGTAGTCGCGCGGGGGATTGTGAAGGCCTACTCTCAGAGAGAGGCGAAAATCCCTCTGGTGGTCCGTATGCAAGGGACCAACGTTGAGGAAGGGAGACAGATACTGGCCGACTCTGGACTAAACGTATCCTTTGCCTCCACTCTAATTGAGGTAGAGGAGAAACTAAAAACCGCCCTGCCCTAAAGCGCGGTCGTCTTAGGAGCTTAGGAAAAGATGAGCATACTGGTCAATGAGGACACGCGGTTAGTGGTCCAGGGGATCACTGGACGCGAGGGAAGCTTCCACGCGATGCGCTGTATCGAGTATGGTACAAAGGTGGTTGCGGGCGTAACCCCTGGCCGCGGTGGCAGGGTTTTCAACGATGGGATCCCGGTCTTCGAAGCCGTTGAGCGGGCTGTCAAAGAGACGGGGGCCAATACCTCCCTACTTTTTGTCCCGGCACCCTTTGCCCAGGACGCCATGCTAGAGGCGGCGGAGGCGGGGGTAGAGGTGATCGTGTGTATTGCCGAGGGTGTCCCGGTGCTGGACTCGGCACGGGTACTCCGATATCTCCACAGTCGAGGGAGCCGCCTAATTGGACCCAACTGCCCCGGGCTCATATCCCCGGGGGCCAAGTGCAAGGTGGGTATAATGCCCGGAGCCATCCATAAGCCGGGGCGTGTGGGAGTGGTATCCCGAAGCGGGACCCTGACCTACGAGGCCGTCAGCCAGCTTAGCGCCCTGGGAATCGGGCAGTCTACCTGCGTAGGCATCGGCGGAGACCCCTTGATCGGCACCAACTTTGTGGATGTGCTGGCCTTATTCGATAAGGATCCGGAGACGGACCTGGTGGTGCTAATTGGGGAGATAGGGGGCGCCATGGAGCAGGAGGCCGCCCAATACATCAAAGAGAGCTTCAGCAAGCCCGTTGTGTCCTTTATCGCCGGAGCCACGGCGCCGCCGGGCAAGCGAATGGGCCACGCGGGGGCCATAATAACGGGCGCCGCCGCTACCGCTGAGGCCAAAAACGTGGCGTTGAAGGAGGCGGGAGCTCACGTGGTACCCTCACCCGGGGCCATAGGCGCGACGGTCAAAAGCGTCCTTGGAAGGTAGGTCTAGCTGGCGCCAGCTAGGAGGGATTGAACCCGCTCCCACACGATTCTGGCTATCGATTCCTTGGACAGAGAGCCGTCTATCACAAGCCACCCACCGTGGTCATCCGCCGCCATGGCAGAGTAGCCTTGTCTTGCTTTTTGGCGAAACTCGGAACCCTCCCTCTCGAAGACGTCCAGACTATCCGTGTCTTTGCGAGAGTCGGCCGTGGCTACCGGAACGTCTAGAAAGATGGTCAATGAAGGCTGAAGGCCCTGGGCGGCATGTCGATTTACTTGCGCTATCATCTCCAAGTCCAGCCCTCGGCCGTAACCCTGATGGGCCAAGGTGGAGGCGGTGAACCTGTCGCACAAAACGATTCGGCCCTGGTCCAGGGCCGGTTGTATTACCTGGGCTACGTGCTCCGCCCGAGCGGCGGCGAAAAGGAACAGCTCGGCCAGGGGAGATCGGTTCGGATAGGTCTTGAGCCAGTGAGCGACGGTTTCGCCCAGCGGTGTTCCTCCGGGCTCACGGGTCAGGAGGGGGTTGTATCCTTTTTGGACCAGGGTATCGTGAAGAATTTGGATTTGGGTAGATTTACCAGAGCCATCGATGCCTTCAAATACCACAAGGGGGGCCATGTCAGAAGTATCCCTACTTCTGTAGCAGGCGCAC
>JAPULR010000020.1 GCA_027294635.1 Chloroflexota bacterium
CTGATGATAGGCCTGGCCGCAGGCCACGGCGTCAAGCACTTCTATTCACAGGCATTCCTCCTCCTAATTCCTTCCGTAAAGACATACCTGGGCCTCAGCGATGTTGAGGTTGGGCTTATAGGCACCACCCGTACTATCTCCGGCGCTGCTGTAAATATTCCCGCCGGTATTCTGGCGGATATGTGGCGCAGCAAGGTAGCCCTGATGCTGACGGCCAGCCTGGCATCTCTTGCCCTGGGCTACTTTGTTATAGGGGCTGCTCCCAGCTACTGGCTACTTCTCCTGGGCGTCGCCATCACTGGCAGCGGGGCCTCCATGTGGCACGCTCCGGCCTTTGGCACCCTGGCTACGGCGTATCCCAGCCGACGGGCTACGTCTTTCGCTGTCCACAGGATGGGCGGATCCGTAGGGGATAGCCTTGCCCCCTTGGTTATCGGGCTCGTGCTCGGCGGCTTCGCTTTCTGGGGACTGGAGTGGGGTGGTTTGGGATGGCAGACCCTCTCCTTTGTTCTGGTGGCGCCCGCTGGTATGGCGGCGTTGGCAGTTCTCCTGGCGTTCCGAAATCTGGAAGGGGGAGGAAGAGACAGCCCCAGCTTTGGGACCTACGTCCGATCGGCCAGGGCCATGTTTACCAATAGCACCGTTATCAGCATGGTAGTTATTTCCGGGGTCCGCTCCATGGCGCACAACAGCCTCAACATCTTCCTTATCGTTTATATGAGTGAAGATCTGGGCTTCTCAGACTTCAAGATTGGTTACCACGTAGCTTTGCTTACGTTTTTTGGCATTGGCTCCTCGCCGTTGTTGGGATGGGCATCGGACAGAATCGGGCGCCGTCCGGTGCTATTCCTGAGCCTCTCCTCCATGGCCATCCTGATATTTTCATTACTTGTGTTCGGTACAGGGTGGAGCTTCACGGTGGTTCTGGCTTTTCTGGGCCTGTTCCTCTATTCTGTCAGCCCCATAATGATGGCTGCCGCCGTTGACGCCACTAAAAAGGGCGCTGAGGCCTCCGGTATTGCCCTTATGTTTGCGGGCTCTGCGGTGCTAGGAGCCGTATCTCCCGTGATTGCCGGTCGGCTACGGGAGGCCTTTGGGATGGACGGTGTTTTCTACTACGCCGCCATAATTGTTGCCGTAGTCGCTATAGCCTCCCTAATTGTGCCCCTGCGCAAGGCTTCCGATTAGAGGCGCTGTTTCAGCGACTCAACAGAACACTTACCGCAATCAACTTTCCATTACCATGGATACATCCTGTTGGGCAACAAGCATCGTAATATAGAAGGAGAAGCAATGCATATAAATCAATACGGGAGATTCCACCCTATCTCTGATAGCGGGGAAACCAGAGACAGAAGCTGCGGCATCTAATAAGATATAGATAGGAAGAAGCCTCTATGATAGGCACTCTGGTACAAAAAGGAAGCCCAGTCCGGAATTACCTCCTGCCCTTTTCGGTAGGTGGTCTTGCCCTCACGGTGGCTATTCTTGGAGCCATGGCTACCGGAGACGACAATACCACGGGGGGGATTAACGGGTTCATAGAGGGCCTTTCGGGGCGCTCCAGCTCCGGCCTTGGAGACATAGGGGTCCTGGCGCCCCTGGGGTTTGCCTTTGCCGCCGGCATGGTGTCTACGGTTAATCCCTGCGGCTTTGCCATGCTGCCGGCTTACCTGGGGCTGTACATAGGCTCCAGCGATTCCAAGATGGTAGCGGGCACCACAATCCAAAAGCTTGCCCGGGCCTTGATGGTAGGTCTTGTGGTCACCTCCGGATTCGTCATCCTTTTTGGCTTAACAGGCATCGTTATCGGTGTGGGTGCCCGTTCCATCGTACAATACATTCCCTGGATAGGACTCAGCATCGGTATCATCCTAGCTATGGCCGGTTCGTGGCTGCTGGGCGGCGGCAAGCTTTACAGCGGCATCGCCGGGAGAGCGGCATCCCATATTGGCAACCCGGGGCAGGTGGGTGTTAAGGGATACTTTCTGTTCGGGCTCAGCTACGGCACTGCGTCCCTGAGCTGCACGCTCCCCATTTTCCTCTCCGTCATAGGTGTTTCCTTCGCCGCTTCGGAAATTGCCACCTCAATTGGCCAGTTTATCCTCTACGCCCTGGGAATGGGGTTGGTAATAGTGATGATGACCCTGGGAATGGCCCTGTTCAAGGAGACAATGGTGGGGCTGCTGCGGAAGACCCAGCGGTTTGTTCAGCCCGTGAGCGCGGCGCTGATGATCGTCGCCGGCTCCTATATCGTCTTCTACTGGCTGACCCTTGGACGCGGCCTTCTTTAAGGCTGAATCCCTACAGAGCATTACCCTGAGGCTTCACCCATTGGTGTCTCGGAGCGTACGTAGGGGGACAGGTAGCCCGGCCCGTACTCACTATCTTCCCAGCTATCGTCCTCCTCGTCCCACTCATAGGGTAAGGTGACCACAGACCCCGGCTCAGCCATGGAGCCCAGGGCCAGTAACGCATCTCTGACAATGCTCCGCTGCAGCTCAGGCTGGTGAGGTTTGCCCGTCTCGTGGCCCAGGGGAAAGTTGAGGAACACCGCCCTTGGAGGCTTTACCGCCCTGGTGATGTCCAGCGCCGATGTCATGGAAAGGGTTGGTATGCCAGCCTTCTCCACCGCCCGGGCGACCAGTCCCACGGACTGGTGACATATAGGTCAAGCAGGGACGATGTACAGCAGGTCTACCTGAGCTTCAGTGAGCAAATCGACGAACTGTACTGCCACTTCCTGTCTGACCCTTCGGGCGGAGTAGATGCCGCCCATGAAGGTGTAAGCGGGGTCCGCCAACTCGCCGATTAGTCCCTCTGCCTCAAGCTCTCGCAGCCGCTCTATGGGAAAGACGCAGTTTGGGTCCTTTTTAGCGTCCTCGGTACGGTAGCCAAAGTGGGCCACCCGTAGGTCTCCCACCGCTACGTTCTTTGGTATCTCCCGTATGGATGTATCGTCCCTGGTGTGAAAGGGCACCTGGTCCACACGGTACACTCCCGCCGAGCTGGCCAGGGCCACACGGCACTCACTTAGAGGCTTGGTCAGGAGAGTCCAGGGCACATTCTCATTGAACACCCAGTGGTATGGCTCATGGGTGGCGTACAGCTCCAGGGTGCGCGGTATGTAGTCAATGGGCGCCATTGTTTTCAGAGAGCCAACCCGTCTTAACGGCGCAGCAGTGAAGTAAGACCCAGAACCGCGGAGCAGTCCTTACATGCATCCCCAGGTTCTGGCGGTGCTGCCAGGTCGTAGACCTCTTTAGCGCGGCGCATAAGACGTGGGATCATTCCGTCGGGGTCCAGGTCCACAGGCACCACGGTGGCCGACAGCCCCAGGGTGAAACCACGGCCATTCACCATTTCGGGCAAAGCCGCCGTATCCTGGTCGGTGACCGGCTCCATGTAAACGAGGGCGATCTGGGTAACGGGCCCAAGGTCCAGCCGGTTGCCCAGTAAGGCGTAGCCGTTAAGCTGGGCTCGATAGATAGGGAGGAGTCTCTCTTGCCCCGGCGTGTACTTTGCGGTCTTGTAGTCAACGATGGTGTAGGAGCCGTCCCGCATCTTAAAAACACCATCGGGGGTGCCTCTGATGGTAACGTCTAAGTCGGGTTCATGGTAGGAGAATTTGTGGTAGGACGGTGGCTCTACGTAGTTCTCCACGTCGCCCAGGGTGGTAAGCCAGCTTGGCATCTTCCCCTCGCGGTCGAAATACTGGTGGACGATACGCTTGTTGTAGGCGTCAATGCTGCTAAAGATGCCGGGGAAGGTCTGATAAGGAAGAGGCTTTACGTGGAGGCCTATCCACAGACAGCGACGGCAGGCCCCTTCGATGGCGAAGCTGCCCAGGTTTTTGGCCGAGATAACCAGCGGGGGCACGGTCTACCTTCCACTCTTGGTATAGACCATGATACCCGGTGCTGCCGCTGCATAACAACCCAGAAGAGACGTAGGCTGGAATCAGGAGTGGGAAGGATTCCTCTGGCGCATCGCCTCGTACATCACTAGGGCTGCGGCAACGGAGGCGTTTAGGGAGGCGACCTTTCCCCGCATGGGGACGGAGGCCAATATATCACACCGCTCCTTTACCAGCCGCGACAGCCCCTTCCCCTCGGCGCCGATGACGATAGCGGTGGCTTGTCGGTAGTCAACTTCTGTGTAGTCAGAGCTGCCGCTGGGGTCAATTCCCACCGTCCAAACATTATCTTTGGCCAGGCGTGCCATGGCGTTGGAGAGGTTTCCCACCCGGGCCACCGGCACGTGTTCCACCGCTCCGGCCGAGGAGCGAGCCACCGAGGCTGTGAGTCCGGCGGCCCGGCGCCCAGGGATGACGACGCCATGTACCCCTGCGCCGTCGGCGGTGCGGATGATGGCCCCCAGGTTATGGGGGTCCTGGATGCCATCGAGGAGGATCAAAAGGGGAGGTTCGCCACGTATTCGCCCTATCTCCAGCAGTTGGTCCAGATTGGCATAGGTCTTCACCGCTACCAGGGCTACCACCCCCTGGCTCCGGCCTGTAGTGCT
>JAPULR010000200.1 GCA_027294635.1 Chloroflexota bacterium
TCCCTTGCCTCGTCCAACCGCCAATGCTACCCTAGGCATCAAACAGCGGGGAGGCTTGTCGTGACGGCATCTCAGAGCACTACCCATCGCATCTACATCGGCGGACAGTGGGTGGACTCGGTATCGGGACGCACCTACCAGATAACCAACCCGGCCCACATGGACTCCGTGCTAGGAACTGTCCAGGCCGCGGTAGTTGAGGACGCTGAGAAGGCCGTGGAGGCCGCCCACGACGCCCTGGCCTCCTGGGCCGCCACCCCTGCGCCACAGCGAGGGTCTATACTCTACAGGGCCTTCGAGCTGATGCGGGACCAGCAGGAGGAGTTCGCACGGCTAATAACACTGGAGGAGGGCAAGCCCCTCCCCGACGCCCGAGGTGAGGTCAAGCGCTCCCTGAACATCACGGAGTACGCCGCCGGAGAGGGTCGGCGCATGTTTGGCTATACAACACCCTCGGAGCTGAGCGACACGGTGGCTTACACGGTGAGAAGGCCGCTGGGAGTGGTGGCCATCATCACCCCGTGGAACTTCCCTCTGGCCATCCCGGCGTGGAAGATCGCCCCGGCCCTGGTGTGCGGCAACACCTTAGTCTTCAAGCCAGCCTCCTCGACTCCCTTGAGCGCCGTCAAGCTGGTGAAGCTGTTCGAGGAGGCCGGGCTTCCCCCCGGGGTGTTGAATCTGGTGACGGGTCCCGGTGCGTCGGTGGGCGACTGTCTGGTGGCCCATCCCAAGGTCAAGGGCGTCTCCTTCACCGGCTCCACGGAGATAGGCTCAAAGCTCTACGGCCAGGCGGCCCGTACCCTGAAGAAGGTCCAGTGCGAGATGGGGGGCAAGAACGCCGTCATCATCCTGGCCGACGCCGATATGGACCACGCTATGGGGGGTGTGGTACAGGCGGCCTTTGGCTCCACGGGTCAGCGGTGCACCGCCACCAGCCGGGTGATCGTGGAGGAATCGGCGTACGAAACCTTTGTGGAAGAGCTAATCGAGCGTACCAGCAAGCTGACCGTGGGCGACGGCATGGAGTCCGCCGACGTTGGTCCCACCGCCAGTGAGGCCCAGTTCCAGAAGATCATGGAGTACATCGGCATCGGCACCGAGGAGGGGGCCAAGCTGGTCTACGGAGGCAAGGCGCTGTCGGGTCCTGAATACGAAGGCGGCTACTACATTCAGCCCACCATCTTTATCGACGTAGACCCAAGGATGCGCATCGCCCAAGAGGAGATCTTTGGCCCTGTGCTAACCGTCTTTAAGGCCAAGGACCTTGACGAGGCCATGGAAATAGCCAACAACGTACAGTTCGGCCTCTCGTCCTCCATCTACACTAGAGACCTTCCCAAGGCCTTCCGGTACGTGGAAGAGGTGGAGGCGGGGATGGTGCACATCAACTCGCCTACCCTGGGGGGCGAGGTCCATCTGCCCTTCGGCGGAACCAAGGCCTCGGGGGTGGGGGCCCGGGAGCAGGGCACCGAGGCGGTGAACTTCTTCAGCGAGGTGGTAACGGTGTACGTGGACTACGCCGGGCACCGCGCCCAGGCCAAGTTTATTTAGGCCACAGGACGGTAGACGACAGCTATGTGGACGGTGAAGGTCACCGTTGAGGAAAACGAGGTCTTCAGGCCCAGCGAGATACTGGCCGACCTGCGCATGGTGGCGGAGACCCTCTTCCACCCCATGCGGTTGGTGGGGTTCTGGGACGCTCAGGCCGATGGTATGCACCTCTGCCCCCAGGAGAGCCGCAAGGAGCAGTGTCCCCATAAGCTGTCAATGGATGACCCGAACTACGTTGAATACTCATCCACCGCCGCAAGGGACATGGATGCCGTGCTGGAGGTGACCTTTCCCCACGCCCAGGTTAGCTTGTATCTAAAGTAAGCCGTCCTGGAAGGACCCATGGAAATCAGCGACTTACCGAAAACATTAGCAGAGCCCTTCGAGCGCATCGAACGCAAGGAGATAGCAGTCATAGGCGGGGGACTCATAGGGCTGTCGACCGCCTACGCCGCAGCGGTGCGAGGTCAGGGAAGGGTGAAGGTTTCTATATATGAGGCCGCCGAAGTGGGGCATCCCGATGGCGCCTCCTCGGACGTGAGCCGGGTCTTCCGGCATCTCAATGGGCCAGACCCCACCCTCACAACCTGGGCCAAGGAGGCCTGGACCATGTGGGACTCACTGGGCCAACTGGGCGGCAGCGCAATCTTGCACCCCATTGGGGTCCTCTTTCTGGTGCAGCAGGGGGATGGGACCAACTCTAAGGGACGCCACGTTCGGCCCTACGAAAGCGCCGGTGCCTGGTTAGACGACTCTGTCCGGGTCTTGGATGAACAAAAGGTGCCCTACCGCCGCCTGAGCGCCAAGAACCTGGAACAGCTGTACCCCCAGTTTCACAGCCCCTCTATCGAGGAGGCGGTGCTGGACTTAGGCGCCGGTTTCCTGGAAGCCTCAAAAGCCCTGTCGGTGTTGCTGGACCTGTGCCTCAGGGCCGGAGTTGAGTATCACCCTAATACCAGGGTGGCAAGGGTGGAACCCACCGTAGGTGGCTGTCTCTTACATCTGGAAGGGAACCGAGAGGTTAGAGCAGATGCTGTCGTGGTGGCGGCCAACGGATGGATGGGTGATCTTTTGCCGCTGCCGCCCGGGACCCTTACCCTGGCGGAACAACCCCTGGTCTACCTGACACCACCTGAAAAAGCGTCGGACTTGACCCCCGGTCGGATGCCGGTGTTTATATCTCTCAACACCGATTGCTACGGCTTTCCGGTCCACGACGGTACCCTAAAGATAGCCGACGATAACCCCTACCGCCCCATAAGCCATCCCGACGAGCGCCGAGAGCCTGAAGAGGGCTACGTCAACGGCGTGGTAGAGACGGTAAGTCGGTTTATTCCGGCCCTCAAAGGCGCCGTGGTTGACCGAACTCACGTGTGCTTTTACGACCGGTCTAAAGACGAAAGGTTTATCCTGGACGCCTGGGATGAGGACGCTAGAATTGTTTACGGGTGTGGTATGAGCGGCCGTGCCTTCAAGTTTGGCCCGGTCATCGGAGAGCGGCTGGCCCGGTTCGCCGTCTCAGGCCAGCGGCCACCCGACCTAGCCGAGTTTCGGATTCGCTGAAGCAGCTCGCCTACTCCTTGGGCTGGTGCTTCTCGATTAAAGCCACCACGCGGGGGTCGATACCATTGAGGCTGCGGCCGCTATCCACGGAGGCGATGCCCAGATGAGCGTGGCGGTTTAGCAACTCCCAGTCTGGGGACCTGTACCAGTCCTTGCGGAGCTCAGAAAAGAGCGCGTCAATCTCCTTCTTAGTGAACACCTTCATCCTCTTCCTTGGGAGCGGCGTTTTGTAGCTGTCCGATTCTCCGTTGGTCTCCCGATAAGA
>JAPULR010000201.1 GCA_027294635.1 Chloroflexota bacterium
TCCGTGTAGAAGTAGGTGCTTAGATTTTGGACTTCTAAAAGTGGGGTCATGGGTTACCGAAAAAATGGGCCTGCTTTTATAGTGGTTGAGCAGCGTAGAAGTGTTCACCCCTGTCCTACGTTACAGAGCCCAGTTACGACATCCACACGCTCGGACGCTTCTATTTTACAAAAAGGCATTCCCACATAAAAAGTAAAGCATCCACCAAGGGGGCCAGTTAACTCCATGTTATCACTGGCTGGCCAGGGCTGTCTAAAGTGAATCTCGGCCCTAACGGATTTCCTTGAGACTGTCTATCTCTTCCCTGAGGGCCTCGGCGCTGATCCCCAATTCTATAGCTTTATCAATATCTTCCTGGGCGGCCGCGTCGTCGCCCAAAGCCGTATAGGCAAAGGCTCTGTTGACGTAGGCATTGTCAAAGTTAGGATTCAGGCGGATAGCCTCATTAAAGTCCTCAAGGGCATCCTCCTGCCTACCTTGGCCGATCAAGGCGAACCCTCGAGTGTTATAGGCCTCTGCGTACTCTGGATCGAGACGAATGGCCTCATCAAAGTCTTTAATGGCCAGCGATATCCGTCCCATGCTGCCGTAGGTTGAGCCCCGCTCAAAGTAGCCCCTAGGCAGCTGGGGGTCAAGACGTATGACCTGGCTAAAGTTACTGATGGCCTCGTCAAGCTGACCCCTCATCCTGCGGGAGATACCCCTTTTTATGTAAGCGTCCAAATGCTGCGGGTCGAGAAGGATCACCTGGTCATATTCCCTTATTGCTGCTCCCAGAAGCCCCCGTTCAAAAAGGGCGTCGCCCTCTTCAATGTGCTCATCGGCCGTAAGGAGAGTGGACGTTGGAGCTTGTGACGTTTCACTGTTGGACGTCGGTGAAGGAGCAGAACTGCCGCCGCTGCCACATGCTGTGAGCGCCAGGACAACCGCCAACAACCCTGAAAGGACTATCCACCGTCGCCAGAACCGCAAAACACTAGTTTGAGATCTAGTCACATTGCTCCTTTCTGCGGTCGCTGGTCAAATGGAACTGATGGAACTGGCAGTGTTTTCTCCCTAGGGTTAGCTTACTTAGATGCCGTGAAAAGGTGCACGGTTTTTTATTCCCAGATTCCCTTGCTATGAAGCGCACACTGACCGAAAAGGGAGACAGCAAAAGAAGCTCTACCTGAAAGCCGGAAGCTCTTTATCTAGATAATCGTAGGCTTTCGCTAGCTGGCTGTCCCTGCTGAGAATCAGGTCTTCCTGGCTTAGAGACGCGGCGATATCCGGTATGATGCCCTCTGGTGTGATGGCTCTGCCGGATGGCATATACCAGTAAGAAACAGGCAGGTAAAGGGCGCCGCCGTTGCTAAGCTTGGCGTAGCTGTTGGTAGACCCCTTTCCTCGTGTTGGGTCACCAAAAATTATCCCTTTGCCTGAGTCCTGGAGAGCGCCGGCCAGGGCTTCGGCGGCTTCGGCGGTGCCCTCGTTCACCAACACCACCAGCTTCACACCCTCGGTGAGGGTTCCGCTAGATTCAATTGACAACTCTGTGCGATTCTGATGGTTGTCAAGCTGGTACAAGAACAGCCCCTCAGAGAGGAACTGTGCGGCCACATCCCGGGCGACTTCCAGGGACCCTTCCTCGTTGCTGCGAAGGTCCAGAACCACGCCCAGGGTGTCTAACTCGTTGAAGGTCTCCAAGACATCCAGGACCTCGTCCAGGGTGTGCTCCCGGAACGCCTGGATGTAAATGTATCCCACAGAGCTGGGTAGTAGGGACATGTCCACCGTTGGAATGTCAATAGTGCCTCGGGTAACGGTTATCTCTCTAGGCTCACTTTCGGTGGATCGCTGGATGAGGAAGGTTACTCTGGAACCCACGGGACCTTTGATATTCGCCGTGGCCTCCTCAATATCCTGACCAGCTACGGGCTCATCGTTTATCTCAAGGATCACATCACCTCGTCGCAGGCCCGCCCTCTCCGCGGGACCGCCGCTCATGGGCGAAACTATGGTCAGTTGGCCGTCCTGCATTCCAATAACGGCTCCCACGCCCTCGTAGCTGCCTGGCGCTTCTTCCTGGGACCGCTCGTAGGCTTCGGGATTTAGATAGGCACTCACGGGATCTCCCAGGGACCCCATCATGCTGTGAAGGGCCGCCTCCGAAAGCAGCTCAGGGTCCACCTCGGGCCAAGTCTTTCTGAAGAGGCTCCAAGCCCGCCATACATCCTCAAATCCTTCCGGCACCGAGGCGGGCGTGCGGCTCCTCACCTGGTCCAGTTGGGTCAGGAAAGGGTAGGAAGGCTTCTCAGCAAAGTCCAGCATTCCCATGATTACGTCACCCGCCACCACTTCCACATCCAAAGAATCGAGATCTACGTATGACTCTTTGACAACCCCCCAGCCCTCCCAGATAATCTCCTCAGGGTTAGAGGAAGAAGCACCTTCCCGTGAGGAGCAGGCGGCGAGGGTAAGCAGAGCCGCGGTAGAGGCCAGGACAAAGACGACAAAAGGTTTAAGCCTAGTACTAATTACAAGAATCCTCCGTTAAGTCGTATATGAGAGCTTGTACATACATAGATGTTCAGGCTTTACTTACTGTGTACGCATTGTAGCATCCACTGGATTGATTTAAAATCAGGAGCTAATTCGCGATGAAGTCCGTCGGTCTTATGCAGCACCTTCCCCTTGGAAATTGGGGGTCAATGATCAGGTGGCTAGCCCTGGCGCTGGTTCTGGGTTTGGCCCTTGTAGCCACAGCGTGTACCTCATCTACCCGCAACGGCACGGAGCCAGCTCCCACCGCAACACCAACCGAGGAGCCCGGAACAACACCCACCCAAAGAGCCTCCACTCCAACTGGGGAAGCCCAGCCCAGCGGCGAAACCGTTGAGGGTGGGGTCCTACGGCGCCTGTTCTCCGACCCGGCTACCCTGGACCCCCACCTGACCACGGACGCTACTTCCGCCACCATTATCGTTGAGGTATTCGGTGGACTTGTCACCATCAGCCCTGACCTGAAGGTTGTTCCCGACATAGCTGAGAGTTGGTCTGTGAGCGACGACGGGCGGGTGTACACCTTCTTCCTTAGGGAGGACGCCGTCTTCCACAACGGTAAGCCTATAACAGCCAACGATTTCAAGTGGTCACTTGAGAGAGCCGCCGACGCCGTTACCGAGTCCCTGGTTGTAGACCAGTACCTGGGAGACATCGTAGGTGTCAAGGAGAAGCTCAGGGGCGCGGCCCGGGAGATTGAAGGCGTTCGGGTAATAGATGACCACACCCTGGAGATAACCATAGACCAGCCCAAGTCCTACTTCCTGTCCAAGCTCACCTACCCCACAGCCTTCGTCCTTGACAGGGAGAATGTGGAGTCAGGACGGCGATGGACGCGAACCCCTAACGGCTCAGGCCCCTTTAAGCTGGGAGAGTACGTACCCGGAGAGCGGCTGGTGCTGGAGCGGAACCCCAACTATCATCTGGGACCGCCGCACCTGGATAAAGTTGAGCTTATCCTCGGTGGCGGGACCGCCATGCTAATGTACGAGAACGACGAGATCGATATAACCGGAGTTGGCCTGGCCGATCTTGACCGGCTGCTGGATCCCAACAACAGCCTCAACGCCGAGCTCCAACGGGCCCTTCCGTCCTTCAGCACCAGCTACATCGGCATGAATACGGCGGAGCCGCCCTTCGATGATGTCAAGGTAAGACAGGCCCTGAACTATGCCATCAACAGACAGGAGATAGCTACCCTGGTGCTGGCCGACCTGGTCACGCCGGCCAAGGGCATTCTGCCGCCGGGGTTCCCCGCCTTCAACGCCAACTTGAAAGGTTATGAGTACAATCCGGAAAAGGCCCGCCAACTTCTGAGGGAATCCAAATACGGAGACGATCTAGAGAACTTCCCGCCCATTATCCTCACCGTATCCGGCGGCTTTGGGGCGTCGGTAGGCCTGGACCTGGAGGTTATCACGGAGTCCTGGAGCACCGAGCTGGGCATTGAGGTGGAGTTTCAGCAGACGGAGTTCGCCACCTACCTTCAGGAC
The DNA here is from genome assembly GCA_027294635.1 of Chloroflexota bacterium. GTDB lineage: Bacteria > Chloroflexota > Dehalococcoidia > Lucifugimonadales > JAPULR01. The sequence goes on from JAPULR010000201.1 coordinate 4,035, forward strand.
CTTCACAAGGGCCGTTTCCAGATGTTCGAAATCGCCTGGATAGCAGACTACCCCGACCCGGAGAACTTCCTGGACATCCTGTT
>JAPULR010000202.1 GCA_027294635.1 Chloroflexota bacterium
GGGATACCAGTTGATCTCCTGGTTGTTGCTTATAAGTCGGTCCTTTACCGCCGTGGTGCGTATATACCAGGACTCCTTGGCGTAGTAGAGCAGGGGCGTATTGCAGCGCCAGCAGAAGGGGTAGGTGTGCCGATAGACGCCCCGGTGATACAGGAGCCCCCGCTGCTTGAGGTCGGCCATTATCTCCTCGTCGGCGTCCTTGACGAACTTGCCAGCGAAGGGATAGGTGCCGGTAACGATACCCTGGAGGTCCACCGGCTGAACGAAGGCCAGACCGTGCTGGCGTCCCGCCGTCAGGTCCTCGTCACCAAAGGCGGGAGCGATGTGGACGATGCCGGTCCCCTCTTCCAGAGAGACGAAGTTACCCGGGAAAACCCGGGGCGTGAAACCATCGACCGACTCCAGAACGGTGGCCTCTCCACTGGAGCCATCAGGTCGCCGAAACTGGTGTACATCAATCCCGTGCTCTGTCGGGTCGTATAGCTTACGGTAGGTTAGAGCTGCCAGGTCCCCGCCCTTAAAGGTCTCCAGCACTTCGTGGGGCTCTTTGATTACTTCCTCCACCAAGGCCGATGCAAGGAGAAGCTTTTCTTTCCCATTGGGGCCTTCTACTTCAACCAAGCTGTAATCAGCCGATGGGTCCACTGCCAGCGCCGTGTTGCCTGGAAGGGTCCAGGGAGTGGTGGTCCAGGCCAGTAGATAGATAGGCAACCCGTGCTTGGCAACTTCGTAAAAGGCCTCCCCTGTGCGGATGGTTTGTTCCCACCCCAAAATAGGTAACTTTACATAAACAGATGGGTCTGGTGTGTTTTCCTCATAGCCTAGCGCAACTTCATGTGAACTCAAGGAGGTAACACAACGGGGACAGTGAGGCGTGCCCTTCATACCTTTGTAGATAAGGTCGCGGTCCCACATCTGCTTTAAAATCCACCACCCCGTCTCAATGTAGGAGTTATCCAAAGTTACGTAGGGATGCTCCATATCCACCCAGAATCCGATACGGTCGGTAAGGTCCTCCCATTCTTTGACGTATCTGAACACGCTCTCACGGCACTTCTGGTTGAACCTCTCGATACCGTACTCCTCAATGTCCCGCTTGGACTTAAGGCCCAGCTCCCGCTCAACCTCCAGCTCCACCGGCAGGCCGTGGGTGTCCCAGCCTCCCTTTCGCAGGGGCCGGTAACCCTTCATGGTCTTGTAGCGGCAGATGATGTCCTTGAACACCCGGGCCAAGACGTGATGGATACCCGGGCTGCCATTAGCCGTGGGAGGGCCTTCGTAGAGCATAAAAAGGGGCTTATTTGCTCCCTCCTCGCTCTTCTTAAAGACGTCATTATCCTTCCAGTACTGAAGGACCTCCTTCTCCAACTGGGGAAAGTTAACTCGGCTGTTGACCTTTTTGAACATCGTCGCGTTAGACTCCTGGACGGATAAACCTACAGACTTTGATGATACGGGCTGGAGGGATTTTCACAGGGCGTTACCTTTAGCTCCTGGAACTGGTCCATCCGGTGTGTAATCTGGTCCCTGGTAGGTACGCCTTTCGAGCCCTTATTTTCCACCTTAAAGCTTGCGGCGCAGCTGGCAAACATACCGGCAGTCAAAGGGTCTCCCGTTTCGCTGTATCGTACCAGATAGGCAGCAGCGAATACATCTCCGGCCCCAGTGAGGTCTACCTCTTTAGCTGGGTAGGGAGGAATCCTGAACCACCGGTCACCATGGTGCATCAGGGCGCCACGAGGGCCCTGGGTCAATATAACCACGCGATCGTCCGTGAGCCAGTTTGGAGGGACACGTTTTTCCGGCAGGTCCATCTCCGACAGGACCAACACTTCAGCTCGGCCCAGCGTTTCCGCATCGCTCCACGCCTTTGGCTCGACAATCCCCGAAGGGCCGGAGCGGCGCAGCCAGCCCTGGGGGCTGACACCAAGAAGCGCCTTCGGGAAGCATGCTGCCAAGGTGCTGTCCATCTCGTCGAAAACGGGGGCCAGCAATGCCACAGGACAGCCGCGCCATTCATCGGGGAGGTGGCTTACCTCAATGGGGGGGGCCACGGAATGGATGACCTGCGTCCTAACACCGTCAGCGTAGCAGTTCTCGAAGGTGGTGGTGACCGACGAGGGGATGTCCACCACTTGAGCCAGCGTGGCCAGGGATTCCCTGGCTTGGGGCGGTGCGCCACGGGTCAGGAGGGCCACCCTTCTCCCCAGGCGCGCCGCCGTTAACGAGGAATAGAAGGCCGTCCCTCCCGGAACTGCTCCCTCTTCTGTCAGGTCAAGGGTCACGTGTCCTATCACCAAAAAGTCAGGAAGGGGCATACTCATTGAACTCCAGCAATAGGAAAAACTCCCGATTCCCCTCGGTTCCTAGAATGGGCGACGGCGTGAGGCTGCGAAGGCGAAGACCGGCTTTTATGGCCCACAGGATCACCCGGCCTATGACGCGGGCGTGTACCCTGGTATCCTTGATGATCCCACCCTTCCCAACCTCCGAGCGTTTTGCCTCAAACTGCGGCTTTACCAGGGCAATGATGTAACTTGGCTTTGTGAGGTGCTCCAATAGGTTAGGTATGACCTTGGTGACCGATATGAAGGAGACATCTATGGTTACGAGAGCTATCTTTTCCGGCAGAGGAAAGGGGTGGTGGGCGTTGACCTTTTCCATGACTACAACCCGAGGGTCCTGCCGCAGACGGTGGTCCAGCTGACCGCGGCCCACATCCAGGGCATAGACCCGCCGAGCGCCTTGTTGGAGAAGGCAGTCGGTAAAGCCGCCGGTGGAAGCGCCGACGTCCAGGGCCGTCAGCCCCTGAGGGTCTATGGCGAACTGCTCCAATGCGTGGGCCAGCTTGACGCCGCCGCGGCTCACGTAGGGAGCCTGCTCTGTCACAGCTACGGAAGCATCCATGGCAAGGGAGGTGCCGGGCTTGGTCACCTTCTGCCCATCGGCTAGGACTCGGCCCGCCATAATCAGAGAGCGGGCGCGCTCCCGGCTTTCAACCAGTCTCCGGTCAAGGAGAAGAAGGTCCAAGCGTCTTTTCTTAGGTTTTTTGTTCATTCCTCTAATGGTGCTTAATTGACACTCTATTTGCTGATAAATTATAATCCTTTAGCCCAGGAGACTGAAGCTACATGCCCAAGCGAACATATCAACCAAAGGTACGCCGTAGAAAGCGCGTTCACGGTTTCATTCATCGCATGCGTACTCGGGGCGGACAGGCAATATTGAAGCGCCGTCGGTTCAAGGGTCGCCAACGTCTGACTGTTTAGAATACACCCGTAATATATGCGGAGACATCTACGGCTAAGGAGCAGTCGGCAATTTACCCAGATACGCAGAGAAGGCCAGACTTGGGTCAACAGTCTCCTGGTACTAAGGGCACTATCCAATAACACCGCAGAGACCCACTTTGGCCTGGTGACCACACGGCGGATCGGGAATGCGGTGGTTAGGAACAAGGTCAGGCGTAAATTGCGGGAGATCCTGAGGACTACTCCGGTTAAGGCAGGTTGGGACCTGGTGTTTATTGTCCGTAAGCGCAGCGTTGATTCTGACTATCATCGACTAAAGGAAGCGGCTCATAACCTGCTTCAAAGGGGTAGCCTTTTGGAAGCCTCCTCAGTCACCAAAACAACCCAATGCTAAAGTACCCAATACTCCTGATCATAAGGCTTCATCAGCTGGCCATCTCTCCTTATCTTCCCACTTACTGCAGATACCAGCCTACCTGCTCTCACTACTCACACTACGCTATTAAGGAGTATGGCCTCATTAAGGGCGGCTGGCTGTCCCTAAAGCGGCTGACTCGATGCCGTCCCCTGGGAGGAAAGGGATATGACCCGGTTCCGTAGTTGATTAGACTTCTAGCTATTCACAAGTCCCTGGTTAAATGGGCCTTCTCCCTCAAAATCAGCCCTCTGAATCCGATATCCCGGAAGATGAGGTCCCGGCCAAGGCTGAGCCAATGGCATCTCTTGGCGGGCATAGCATTGTTGGCCATCGTTCTGACGGGGTGCACAGGAAGAGACGTTATTGGAAGCGCCAGGGGATGGACCCCCGTTACCGTGAGTGACGGCATCGTGTATACCGCTACCCGCGATGGCGACGTGCTGGCCCTGGACTCCCAAGCGTTGGATAGGGATGAAGATGCGGGCAATGTGTGGAAATACGATCCCCCCAAAGACCGAGAGCTGGGCGCAGTATTTGGGCCACCGGCCGTGGGCGAGAAGTTCATATTCATAGGAAGCTCCACCAATGACGGCGATACTGGAAAGCTGATAGCCCTGAGAAAGGACAGAGAATCCAGCCGTCGCATTGAAGAAGACGAATGGGATAAGGTTATACCAGGGGCAATCATCGGCGGACCGACTTTAGCTCAGGGTATGGTTCTGGTGGGGTCCGAGGACGGGAAGCTCTACGCCTTCGACGCTGAAAATGGAGAGCGGATCTGGACCTTCGCCACCGAGGGTTTGAAGCGGGACAAAGGCAAAGAGAAGCGGATATGGTCTACCCCCACCGTGGCCGACGGCGCCGTATACTTCGGCGCTATGGACGACTATTTGTACGCTGTTTCCTTGGATGACGGGAGTGAGCTGTGGAAGTTTGAGACCGACGGCGCGGTGATTACGACTCCGCTGGTGGTGGGCACCAAAGTCATCTTCGGCTCCTTTGACCGTAAGCTCTACGCCCTGGACGCCAGCGACAACGGTCGACTTCTGTGGTCCTTCGAGGCCGATAACTGGTTCTGGGCGGGGCCGATCTCCGACGGTGAGATGGTCTACGCCGCGAATATGGACGGTAAGGTCTATGCCCTGCCCCTAGACCGCCAAGATGACGACGCGCCCGAATGGACTCAGAAGCTTGGAGATATCATCAGCTCCACCCCCGTACTCATAGGAGACCGATTGGTAGTGACCACGGAGGGCGGTATAGTGTCACTTCTGGACACCTCCGATGGAACCGTGGAGGAGATTCCCATAGAACTCGCAAACAAAGTTAGAGCCCCCTTGAGCAGCGAAGGCCCAGACGGCCCTGCCAGGTTTTACGTGGGCGACAGGAACGGTGTAGTGACCTCCATTGACGTGGAGAGATGGAGACTCTCCTGGACCGTCCGCACCCGAGAGTAGAAGCTTAATGGACCCAATATTCGCAAATCTGTTTACCGACATCTGGAATCAGGGCATCCTCAGGCCCATGATCAACAGCCTGGTGTTCCTGTACGCCGTGTTGTTCAGCAACATGGGCCTGTCCATCATAGCCTTTACCATCTTCATACGCTTGGTAACTACACCCCTCACCTTGAGACAGATACGCCAGATGCGGGCCATGTCCGGTCTCCAGCCCAAGCTCCAGGAGTTGCGGGAAAAGTATAAGGACGACAAAAGTAAGCTTTCCCAAGAGACGATGCGAATGTATCGCCAGGCAGGGGTAAACCCCCTGGGATGCTTGGGGCCAATGGTGATCCAGTTCCCTATATGGATAGGCCTGTTTCAAGCCCTGGTGCAGACCCTCCCTACCAATCCTGATAGGCTGGTGGCTCTTTCGGATAAACTGTATTCCTGGGTTCCCTTTGTCCATGAGGCCATACCCCTCAACAGCGATTTCCTGTGGCTAAACCTGGCGGAGCCGGACCCAACCAATCTGGTTATGCCCTTGCTGGTAGGTGCCTCTACCTGGGTACAGCAGAAGATGACCACTTCCCCCTCAGCCGACCCCCGTCAGCAGTCAACTCAATCCATGATGCTCTGGATGATGCCCATCATGCTGGGACTACTGACCATGACCTTCCCCAGTGGCCTGGCCCTCTACTGGGTAGTGTCTAATGTCGTAGGTGTATTAACTCAGTACTTTATCACCGGCTGGGAACCGCTTTTTAGGAAGTCTACGGCTCCCACGGCTCCCACGCCTGCCCCCGCTGCCGCCGTTGATTCTCAGCCGCAAGAGGAGACATCGGAAAATGGAGGAACCACGGACACAAGTAGTGACGGCCAAGACCGTCGACGAAGCCATCGAAGTCGCCATGCACGAACTCGACGCCGCTCGCGACGAGGTAGAAGTAGAGGTTCTTAGCCGTGGAAAGACCGGCTTCCTGGGCATAGGCTCAGAGCAGGCAAGGATTCGAGTAAGAAAGCTCACGGCCCAGGAGGACGCTGGTCCAAGAACCATGGGAATTGTGTCCAAAATCCTGGAGCTGCTTGGGTCGTCCGCCGTGTGCACCCTCCGCAACGCCCATGATCCCCAGTCGGGGGGGCCTCAGATTGACATCGAAGGAGACGATGCGGGGCTGCTCATTGGGCGCCGCGGCGAGACCTTGCGGGCTCTACAATTCGTCGTAAACGTCATCGTCAACAAAGACAGAGAAGACTCGGTTCGGGTGCTGCTGGACGTGGAGGAGTACCGCGCCCGAAGGCAAAGAGCCCTGAGCGAGCTGGCAGAGAGGGTAGCCGACAAGGTAGCCGCCACCGGCAGGTCTATCACCCTGGAGTCCATGCCTCCGGCGGAACGGCGGATAATCCATCTTGCCTTGGCTGACAATCCAAGGGTAACCACCGAGAGCACCGGCTGGGGCACGGACCGCCGCGTATCCATCAACCCTAAACGCAATTGACAAAGTTTGCCTACAAGAAGAGGGTTGAGTAGCATTGACCCGGCTTGCGGCGCTAAGTATAATACTATTGTGGGTGAAATGGCTGGTAAACCACAGCCGTTGATTTTCCCAGACCATCCCCGGGAAGAATGCGGGGTGGTAGCGGTGTATGCGCCAAAAGGCCACGCAGCACGTGTGGCCTTTTTTGGTCTTTTCGCCCTCCAGCACAGAGGCCAAGAGAGCGCTGGTATCGCCTCCTCTAACGGCGAGTCCATAAAGATTCACACCAGTATGGGTCTGGTTACCCAGGCCTTTAGAGAGGAGTCCCTGGCACCCCTTGAGGGTGATATGGCCATCGGCCATACCCGCTACTCCACCACCGGCTCCAGTAAGCTGTCCAACGCCCAGCCTTTCCTGGTTTCCGGCGTCCACGGCCAGCTTGCCCTGGGACACAATGGCAACCTCATAAATGCGGTCAACCTTCGCAAGGAGCTGGAGTCCAAGTGGGGATACACCTTCACCTCCAGCACGGACTCAGAGGTACTAGCCTATCTCCTCGCCAGCGCCCCAGGTGAGACCTGGGAGGAGCGTGTGGCCTACTGTATGCGAAACGTCCAGGGGGCCTTTTCCGCCGTGGTTCAGACCAAAGATGCCATCATGGGCATAAAGGACCCCCTGGGAGTGCGGCCCCTCTGCCTAGGAAAGCTGGACGGCGGCTGGGTAATTGCCTCAGAAAGCTGTGCCCTGGACCACCTGGGAGCGGAATATATACGGGAGCTGGAGCCGGCAGAGACCGTGCTTATAGACAGGGAGGGGATTCACTCCTTTATATGGGCCGGACGTAATAAACGCCGGGCGCTGTGTGTATTCGAGCTCATATATTTCGCCCGCCCCGATAGCCGGTTGGACGGCCAGCAGGTATACGCTACACGGAGGGCCATGGGTGCCCGTTTGGCCCAGGAACAGCCCGCCGAGGGGGACCTGGTCATCGGCATCCCTGACTCGGCCACCGCCGCCGCCATGGGATACGCCCACGAGATAGGTATTCCCTACAGCGACGGCCTGGTGAAAAACCGCTACGTTGGTAGGACCTTTATCGAGCCCGACCAACGCCTGAGGGACCTAGGGGTACAGCTCAAGTTCAATCCTCTGCCAGATGTCATCTCCGGCAAACGGCTGGTGGTGGTGGACGATAGCATCGTTCGGGGCACCACCACGCCTCGTGTCGTTAGCTTGCTGCGGCGGGCAGGCGCCAAGGAGATACATATGAGGGTCTGCGCTCCGCCCATCCGCTGGCCCTGCCACTTCGGCGTAGACATGGCCACACGGCAAGAGCTTATCGCTGCTAACAACAGCATCAAAGAGATTGAACAAAAAATCGGCGCAGACTCCCTGGGATACTTAAGCGTGGAGGGCCTTCTTGAGGTAGTTGGAGGGCGGCAAAACGGCTTCTGCCACGCCTGCTTTAGCGGCGATTACCCCATCCCCGTCCAGTTGGAAATGGACAAACTGGTGCTGGAACGCCCTAAGGAATCCCAAGACTAGCTTATGGCTTTTCTCTGGAGCCTTATCGCTCTGGATCGCTGGCGCCAAAGGTATCTGAAATCTCCCAGGAGGCTGATATGTCATCCAACGCCTACCGTTCCGCCGGAGTAGACCTTCAGGCGGTCGACAGCCTCAAAGAGCAGATAGGTGCCTTTGCCTCTTTGACCCACGGTTCCGAGGTGCTGAAGGGCGTTGGAGCCTTCGCCGGGCTTTACCGACTCCGCAACTACAAAAACCCGGTTCTTGCCGCCAGCACCGACGGCGTGGGCACCAAGCTCAAGGTGGCTTCCCTGCTGGGACACTACGAGTCCCTGGGTATCGACCTGGTGAACCTGAACGTCAACGACGTGATTACTTGCGGGGCTAAGCCCCTTCTGTTCCTGGACTACATCTCTATGGGAAGATTGGATCCCCAGGTGGTGGAGCCGCTGCTGCGGGGCATGGTCTGGGCCTGCCGAGAGGTGGGCTGCGCCCTCGTTGGCGGCGAGACAGCCCAGATGCCGGGGCTCTATAACAATGGGGATTTTGATCTGGCTGGCACAGTCATCGGCGCCGTGGAGGAGGGAGCCATCATCGACGGGGAGAGCGTAAAGGAGGGGGACGTACTGCTGGGCCTGCCTTCCAGCGGCCTTCACACCAACGGCTTCTCGCTGGTGCGCAAGGTTTTCGGCATCGATGAAGACCCTTCTGTTCTTTACCAACGCCACGAGGAGCTGGGGCACACCCTGGGCGAGGAGCTTATCACTCCTCACAGGTGCTACTACCGGATGCTGGAACCCCACTACTCCCAGCTCAAGGCCGTGGCCCACATCAGCGGCGGAGGGCTTCCCAGTAACATACCCCGTTTGCTGCCCCAGGGTCTGGCGGTTCAGATCAGGTTGGACGCGTGGGAGCCCCAGCCCATCTTCGGCATGATTCAGAAGGCCGGCGGTCTGGATGACCAGGAGATGTACCAGGTATTCAACATGGGTCTGGGCATGGTGCTGATATGTGAGCATGATCGCTGGGCCTCGTTGCAGCGCGCCATGCCTGAGGCGATGGTGATAGGCGAAGTGGTCAAGCAACAGAGCGATGAGCGGGTACAGATGCAGCCATCTCCAGGCTAATGCGGTAAAGACTGAAGCTATGGCCATGAAAGCCCTCATAAGTGTTTACGATAAGACAGGCCTAGTCGAGTTTGCCAAAACCCTTCACCAGGCGGGCTTTTCCCTGGTAAGCACCGGTGGCACCTACAGGCTGCTGTCCAAGGACGCTGGGCTTCCCGTACAGAAGGTGTCGGACCTGGTGGAGTTTCCAGAGATATTGGATGGTCGCGTCAAGACCCTTCATCCCAGGGTTCACGGCGGTCTGCTGGCAAGGCGGGACAGGCCTGAGCACATGGCAGAACTGGCCCGGGAGGGCATTGACACCATAGATATCGTGGTGTCCAACCTGTATCCTTTCGTGGAGACGGTACGACAACCCGATGTCACCCTGGACGACGCCCTGGAGAACATAGATATTGGAGGCCCCACCCTTCTCAGGGCCGCGGCCAAGAACTTTCCCTTTGTTACAGTGGTGTCAGACCCAGGCGACTACCAATGGGTGGGAGAGAAGCTTCCCGGCGGTGGGCTATCCGCTGATGATCGGCGGCATCTGGCCCACAAGGCCTTCCGCCACGTTTTCCAATACGACGCTGCGGTGGCTAGCTATCTCTCCCAAAAGGAAGAAGGTCGTCTCCCCTCGCACCTATCGCTGGCCTATGACAAGGCTTACGACCTTCGCTACGGCGAGAACCCTCATCAGAAGGGAGCTCTTTATCGCCCTTCGCTGGGATTTGGAGGGCTGCCCGACGCCACCCTTCTCCACGGCAAGGAGCTCTCCTTTAACAACATCATGGACGCCGACGCCGCCTGGCGTGTGGTCATGGATTTTAGTGAGCAAGCCGTTGTCGTCATCAAACACTCCAACCCCTGCGGGCTGGCCAGCCACCCGGAGCTGGCGGAGGCATATCGCCGGGCCTATCAGGGCGACACGGTGTCCGCCTATGGCGGTATCGTCGGCTTCAATCGCACCGTGGACCGGGAGACCGCTGAGGCCATGAAGGGGATTTTTTACGAAGTGATCGTGGCCCCAGGATATGTGGCTGAGGCCCTGGAGTTGCTGAAGAAGCGACGGAACCTGCGCATCCTTCAGATGCCGCCTTCCGGTGACGATGCCGGCGCCTACGACCTGCGGCCCGTCAGCGGCGGCCTACTGGTTCAAACCCCCGACGCCGTTGAAGATGATCCATCGTCCTGGGACATAGTGACCTCCAGAAAGCCCACAGAGGAAGAGATGGCCGACCTGGCCTTCGCTTGGAAGGCGGCCAAACACGTAAAGTCCAACGCCATCGTTTTGGCCAAGGAGCGTACTCTAGTTGGCATGGGAGCGGGGCAGCCCAACCGGGTAACCAGCGTTCACCTGGCCCTGCGCGGTGCTGAGGACAGGGCCAAGGGCAGCGTCATGGCCTCCGACGCCTTTTCCCCCTTTGCCGATAACGTGGAGACGGCGGCGGAAGGTGGAGTCACGGCCATAGTCCAGCCCGGCGGCTCCATACGAGACCAGGAGTCCATCGACGCCGCCAACCGCCACAACATGGCCATGGTGTTCACCGGCAGGAGGCACTTCAGGCACTAGAAGGGCTCGGCCTTCACCCACTTTTGAGCAAGCTCTTTGCTGAAAAGCGTCTTCTACAGAGACAGCTCCCTTAGTTGAACAGGCTCAAGACTAAGAATCTACTCGCTCATGGTGAACCCGTTTCCGCTCATGGTGAGCTTGTCGAACCATCATGGTAAGCCTGCCCCGTCCCGTTATTCCCGATATCCCGTCTGTACCGATAACGGTATCTGCGGGATAAATCGGGATTGTCGGGACCGAACCAGGAGCAATGACACAGTCTATTTCTTTTTGACCACATCTGTCCCAGTGGGACACACATCCAGCAGGCAGCATCCGGCGCAAAGGGGCATCTTCTTACATACGTCCTTGCCGTGGCGCACCAGCAGGGCGTGGTACTCGTTGTACAGGGATGCTTTTCTGGGAAGAGCGCCGTGGAAAAGCCGCTGGTACGCCTGGTAAGTAGCCGCGCCGCGAGCCAGACCCAACCGCCCCACAATGCGACGGGTGTAGGCGTCTACGACAAAGGAAGGCTTCCCGGCAGCGTAGAGAACTATATCGTCGGCCGTCTCCTCGCCAATGCCGTGCACCGACAGCAGCTCCTCTCTTAGGGAGGCGGTGTCTCTGGCGAAGAGCTTTTGTAGGTCCCCTTGGTGGCTTTCCCACAGGTGAGCAATGAAAGCCTTCAGCTTTTTAGCCTTGGCGTTGAAGTAACCCGAGGGACGGAGAAGCACCGCCAGCTCATCTTGGGAAATATCTCGGAGACCCTCGGGCGAGAGGACACTGACAGCTTTAAGGTTGTATAAGGCCTTTTCGACGTTGCTCCAGGCAGCAGACTGGGTGAGGATAGCTCCGATTATGACCTCAAAGGCTGAATCACCGGGCCACCAGTTCTGGGGGCCATAGGCGTCGTAGAGGCGCCTGTAGACCTCTTTCAGAGGACTGGTTTCCACACCCTTGCAACCGGCGGGCATTCCACTAGAGCTTCACTGGAATTTGGCTATCGAGGGTTATGGCCTGGGTGCTTACCCGGCATTTATAGGCGTAGGCCTCTACCCCCTGGGCTACCGCTTTTCTCAAGGCGTGGGCAAACAGCGGATCGGCGGAATCGTACGGGGCAAAGGCGACGGCATCGGGCCGCTGAACCACGAACACCACGGCGGCCCGGTGACCGGAACTCAGGGCCTTGGTCAGGCTCATCAGGTGCTTTCGTCCCCGCTCGGTAGGAGCATCGGGGAACAGCCCCACTCTCTCCTCCACCAAGGTGACCGACTTAGTTTCCACGTAGCATATTCCTCCTGGTCCCGACAGCATCAGGTCTATGCGGCTCTCCCCCAGACCCACCTCCCGTTTTAGGCTCTCGTAATCGGCAAACTGGTCAAGTCTGCCTTCGTAAAAGGCCTCCTGCACCAGGTACGGCGGCAGTCGGGCATCGGCGGAGCAGAGGAAGGGTCCCAGGTCCACCAGCGCCAGGTCATACGCTGTCTTTCGATGGACGTTCCCGGCAGCTCGGAGGAGCATCCTATACCCCTCCACCAGCAGCTCATGCATTCGGCCCGAGTTGGCCACATGCACCAAGGTCTCGGCGCCGTTTAGGTCCACCAGGGCGGCAAAGCGGTTGAGGCGCTTAATAAAGCGGGCCTCTATTAACTCAGATTCGTACCTCAATATGGAGGGATGATACCAACCCAGAGACGCCGCCACAACGTTAGAATGCGTGGGTCAGGGTCTTTGAGCTAACTCGATCAAATGGGCATCCTTCGACAAGCTCAGGATGAACGCGAAATACCCCGCTCATGGTGAGCTTGTTTCCGCTCATGGTGAGCCCGTTTCCGCTCATGGTGAGCCTTCGACGAGTCCAACTTAGTCAGTGTTTCACGACAAAGCCTAAAAAATCCGGGTTCAGGATAAGTTCATGTCATTCTGAATCCCGATGTATCGGGATGAAGAATCTAATTAGAGAGAGATTCTTCGCCCACCCGCCATAGGCGGAGTGGCCTCAGAATGACAAGCGCTGGGTCCGTTATCGGGATCAAACCATGTCGAAGCAACCTTACTTATGGCCTCTCCAGCAAACTTGAAGCGAGGGAGGCAAAGGAAATCCAAGAGAGATAGAAAAGACCCTGGTATACTTATTCCTGAGATGTCTACTTTTCTGGATAAGCTGGAAAAGGCGTGCCAGGCAAACAGGAGCCTGCTCTGCGTTGGACTGGACCCGGACCCGTCCCGCATGCCTATACCCGATGTCTACGAGTTCAACCGCGCCATTGTCGATGCCACTATAGACCTGGTATGCGCCTACAAACCCAACCTGGCCTTCTACGAGGCCCTCGGCCTGGATGGCCTGAAGGCCCTTGAGCGCACTCTGGACCACATTCGTCGCGTCAGCAGCAGCGTACTGATAATCGGCGACGCCAAGCGCGGTGACATCGATTCTGTCAGTGCCGCTTACGCTACGGCCCTTTTTGACCGTTGGGGCTTCGACGCGGCCACTGTTAACGCCTACGGCGGTGGGGATTCTATTGAGCCTTTCCTATCCTATGGAGACCGTGGCGTATTCGTGTGGTGTCGCTCCTCCAATCCGGGCGCCAGAGACTTTCAGGACCTGGAGGACCGGGATGGAAGGCCCCTATACCAGCAGATGGCCCAAGTGTACCAAAGCTGGAACCAGAAAAATAATTTAGGACTTGTGGTTGGAGCTACCTATCCCAAAGAGCTGAAAATTCTTCGTGAGCTTTGCCCCAGGATGCCCTTCCTTATTCCAGGCGTAGGAGCCCAGTCGGGGGACCTGAGGCTGGCCGTCCTATTTGGCATGGACGCGGAAGGTAGAGGGGCAATCATCAGCTCGTCCCGGGGAATCCTCTACGGATCCGATGGGTCGGATTTCGCCCAAGGGGCCCGGAACAAGGCCGAAAGTCTGAAAGTTGCCATCAACCAGGTCCTGGA
>JAPULR010000203.1 GCA_027294635.1 Chloroflexota bacterium
TCCGGCGTAGATCACGGGTCTCTTGGCGCTTAGCACGGCCTTCACGGCAGCGGTCACGTCACTGGGGTCTCCCGCGCTTTTTATCTCCTTGACCACCCTGTAGTCGAAGGCCTCCTCGGAAATCTCCTCTTCCCCCACGTCAGCGGGCACCTCTAGCAGGACGGGGCTGGGTCTGCCGGACCGTAGAAAGGTATAAGCACGGCGCATCATCTCCGGAATGCGTCCGGCCTGGTTCACCTGGGCCCCCCACTTGGTGACGCTACGATAAGCCTCTACCGCAGGAAAAGCAGGAGGTTGATCTGTCCTGTCTCTGGATGGCCCCCCTGGGATGACAAGAATGGGAACCGATTCGGCATAGGCGTGAGCGACGCCTCCGTAGGCGTTCTCAATGCCAGGGCCCGACTGAGTGACCACAACACCTGTGCGCTTCCCGTTGGACACCCGCGTATAACCGTCGGCCATGTTGACCGTCGTTCGCTCGGTCCGGGACATGATAGGTTTGATGCCGGCGATGGCGGCTGCTTCGATCAGGGGGTTGGCTGGATAGCAGAAGAGGTATTCGGTCCCTTCCATCCGTAGGACATTGGCCAAAGCGGTGTTTCCACGCATAGGAATCCTCCTCGTCGCCTAGTCGCTCTAGTGTAAGGGCGGGCCTGCCATTCAGCAAATCGAGGAGTTCAACATTGCCAGCACAGGAGCGTCCTTTGGGCCTCTCCGGAACCTACCCTCAGCGACACCTTCGGAACTAACCCGAGAGGGGCATACCAGCGTCCGCAGTCTAGTCTACTTGAACGGATGCAGGAGCCCTGCGTGTGAATTCGGGCATGACTTCCTGAGAGAACCACTCCAACTGTTCAAGGATCACCTTTTGAGGGGTGCCAACTGGCTGGCCCACGCTGACCCGATCAAGACCTGGGTACTCCTCTTCCAACGCCCTAAGCTGCTGAATGATCCGCTCTGGCGGTCCGCAGAGAACGGCCCCAGCCTTTACGGCCTCTTCCATTGTAGGAAGGCCAGCTGAGGGTGCGAGCTTCGGGTCGGCCATATCCAGGATCTGCTGATCGCTAAGGTCCCTCACAAGTCTTAAAGGCCCAAACATCTTGATGTTCTCCTCATAATACTTGGAGGCCTCTTTGATGCCCTTTTCAGCGGTGTCGGCGAGGAAGAAATGGAATCCGATGCTGAGATCTTCACCCAGTGCCTTCTCATGACCAGCCCGGGCCTGGGCACTCTTCCAAGCCTCCACCACATTCCGCATAGCGCCGCCCTCGGCGACGCCTCCCCCAATGATGCCCTTGATACCATGCTTAACCATAAAGTCGAGACCTCGTTGGGTGGCGCTCTGGATTGGCTGCCAGCATTCGAAGGGCCGGTAAAGGGGACGTGGCACCAGCGTTAGCTCGGTCAGCTCATAGCCCCGATATGGTACTTGGGGAGGAAGATCGTAATGCTTCCCGTGATGGGAGAAGGGCCTTCCCTTAAGCGCCTTGAAGACAATCTCCACCTGCTCTTCAAACAGATCCCGGTTAGCGGGCTGGTCAAGGAGAGGTGCGCCAAAGGTCTCCACCTCTCGGGTATGATAGCCGCGGCCCACGCCGAATCTAACGCGACCTTTAGTGAAGATATCGGCGGTGGCATAGTCTTCGGCCAGCCGCAGGGGATGCCACATGGGGGTGATATTGAAGCCACAACCAAAATTGATCCTCTCTGTCAGGTGGGACAAGTGGACGCTCAGCATCAGAATGTTGGGGATGCACTCGTAGCCCTCTAGCTGAAAGTGGTGCTCGGCCAGCCAGAAGGTATCGTAGCCCGTTCGGTCCATCAGTTGAGCAATGGCAAGGGACTTATCGAAGGCCGTCGCCAGGTACTCATCCGAGAAGGAACGGTCGTTGACGGGGGTACCGGCGTAGCCCACATTGTCGACGTCAACGTGCCCAGCAAAGAGGCTATCGAAGTTAGTAATCATTCGAGACCTCCCAGGGAGAAGATTGGTCCATTGTGCGCCTTGTCAGAGCAAGTCGACCACACGGAGCCACGGCAAGATACCACAGGCGTGTGGCCACCACACATCGCCCACATTGTATTGGTTCTTCAACCACTAGATCAGCCGAAACGGAAGCCGGTTCCACGGGCCCGGTTTTCGAAGAAATCGAGGTCAATAGCAAAGGCCGCTCCAAGCACCAGCCATCGATGTGATTCGGAGAGGGAAGAATCGGTAAATTCAGCGCTGAAGTTGTCGGCAGCGGTGAACGCTTCGCGGGCAATCCCGCTCCATTTCTTTGTTATTTTCGCCAGCTCAACGCCGTCCCGCTTGATCCAAAAGGTGTTCGGGCGAAGCATTGGCCCTTCGACTGAGCCAACCTTCCCCTGATCGTCAAATAGATCAAAACGGCGTCCGATTAGCTTAAACCGGCGCTGCAGGCGGCCCAAAACGGCTCCCTCCGGTGAAAGCAGCTCTAAATGAGAGAAAAACCAGAAGAACTTCCTCCGGGCAATAAGTTGCAGGTTCCCCTCACCGTCTATGATTTTGATCGTCAGCGGCCTATGCCCACCAAGGAATTGCCGTCCTAAAAAACCTGACTCCTCGTAGGCAAAAAGGATCTCGTTGCCTGCATTATCAAGTATCTTGTACCGGTTCTGTGTCTCTAGACCAATAAACACTTGCAACGGCTCAACTTGTTGTCGGACCATCAGGCTTTCGAGTGTTTCTAACACAGCGTAACCCCCCGTCTGGAGTACAAGCTAATCAAGAAATGCCCAGCTTATTATGCTACTAAGCCCCTTGCAAATTCATAGGCCTACCGAGCGCTAAGGACACTATAAAGGGATGCTAGCGGGCAGTCCAGTTCACGAGTTGCCCCAATAGGTTTAGTGCCACTCTACGCCTCACCCGGGCAGTCATCGGAAAACCCCGCAGAGGCCAGGATCGGAAAATTGGGTTCGGACCCCTGCCGCTGGATTGTGCCTACACAAGTTGCCTCTTGACCAAAGTGGGCATATCAACCCTCGCTGGCCTTCGGGTATCTGTAGTAGTATTGGGAGTCCAAACAACCATACCAAGGAGGACTTAATGGCTGCAGTACGTCAAGCAGACGTTATCTGGGAAGGAGACCTACTCTCGGGCAAAGGAACTGTGAGCGCTAGTACCAGTAAAGCTTTCACCGCGCTTCCCGTCACCTGGGCATCCCGTACGGAGTCGGCCGACGGGCGCACTAGCCCTGAAGAGCTGGTTGCCTCCGCTCACGCTAGCTGCTATGCCATGGCATTCTCTGCTGGTCTGGGACAGGCCGGCACACCTCCTCAAAAGTTAGAGGTCAGTGCTAAGGTTACCTTAGGAAACGTGGATGGGGGATGGCGCGTGGTTTCCAGCGCGTTAACGGTTCGCGGCTGGGTGTCTGGAATCGACGCCGCTGCCTTTGGACGGGCCGCCGAAGCGGCCAAGGACGGCTGCCCCATCTCCCAGGCGTTGAAAGGCAACGTCGACCTGAGTGTTGAGGCAACACTAGTTAATTAAGCGGCGACGACCAGTATCTGCTCTGAAGGCGGCCTCACCGCCGCTTCCACCTGGCGCCACCGCCTCTAAAACTAATAGATTCCTGCCAGGTCTCTATTCTGAGAACTCAACCAAGAACCAAGCAAAAGGGATAGTAGAGCCCGCAGGAGTTAAGTGGAGGAGCACCGCTCCACACAGGGGTTTTGGCGGTGCTCCTCAGATAAGAAGGAACAGGGTTCATCCAGGTGGAGATGCGGTTCCTTATTCCTACTATGATCCTACGGTGGCCGCCTCACTTCCCACATCGTCCAAAAGCACCAAGGCTTCTGGGTAATTTTATTCTTCCGCTAGCTGGTCTCATTGCTGGGCGGATGATGCAGTTGGGACTGATGCCCGTGCTAGCCCGGAATCGTCTCTCCTTGTAACAGGATTTCCAGATACAGTTTGATGGTATTGATAGAGATAGCGAACCCGACACCCTCTATGGTTATGTCGACGAACTTGGCCGTGACAATACCAACCACCTCTCCTCGCAGATTCAGGATGGGGCCACCGCTATTCCCTGGGTTTACCGCGGCATCCGTCTGAACCCAGATGATATTCCTGCCCAGATCATCCTTGATCGAGGACACTAGCCCCGTAGTGATGGTTAGGTCAGTAACTCCCAAAGGATAGCCAGCAACGATCACCTCTGAGGCCAGGGGCAGCTGGCTTAAATCCCCAAGACTCATGGTCGGGAGGTCAGTGGCATCGATCTGCACCACCGCCAGGTCGTGGACCAGGTCCCTGCCCAGCACCGAGCCCTCAAAGCTGGTACCGTCCTCCAGAAAAATGGTGATCTCCGTAGCGTCGCTGATGACGTGGTTGTTGGTAACAATCAAGCCATTTGAGTCGATGATAAACCCTGAGCCCGAGCCCAGGTTCGTCTCGACGCGTACCACGGCACCCCGCACCTGGGCCGTCACCTCCTGCGCCGTCAAGTCTTCCAGACGACTGGCGTCTGAGATGACTATCGAGTCTTCACTTACTTCCACCCCACGCTTGCGAGGGGACCATTCGGGCCTCGCATCAAAAGCGTCTGTGGTGGTTGTAAGGCGGGTCTGGTCGGAGCCGTCGGCGTTCATTACGTAGATTTCCAGGTTGCCGTCCCGGTCGGAGTAGAAG
>JAPULR010000204.1 GCA_027294635.1 Chloroflexota bacterium
ACTGCCTCCGCTCAGCCATATCGGCGGCTGGTTTCTATCCGCCAGGTCTCCCTTCCTGGGGTCATGGGGCGAGATCCAGGGGGCGGTAACCCCACCGAACACTACCAGAGCGAGCAGAAATATGGGGATTGTGGGCCAACGTCGCAGGCTCCGAAGCTTTCTGGAAATACGGATGTGGGCCGGTGGCGGCGCTGAAATAGTTCTGCCGGTATCTACTGCCATATCGTTTTCCTATTTAGTCCCATACCGGATTCTGGGGTCAATATAAGCGTAAAGTACATCTACCAGAAAAGCAGCCCCCACATATATCAGCGAGAAGATAATAACTACCGCCTGGAGGATCGCATAATCATTGGCGAACAAGGCGTCAATGGCCAACTTGCCCAGGCCGGGCCAGGCGAAAACTGTCTCAACAACCAGGGAACCGGTTACCATCGCGCCTAGAGTGACGCCGGCGAAGGTGAGGGGCGTAATCAAGGCATTCCGTAGGGCGTGGCTCCAGATGACACCTCTCTCCGACACTCCCTTGGCCCTTGCCAGCTTAATATACTCCGAGTCCAGCACATCTAGCATGGCTGAGCGGACCAGCCGCAGGTTGGCCGCCACATAGAACCAGCCCATGGTGATGGCGGGAAGGATGATGCTGTTGTAGTCCTGGCGACCGGAAGGGGGCACCCATTCCAACTTTACGGCGAAGATAAACATGAGCACAATGCCCAGCCAGAAGGAGGGAGCCGCTTGTCCGATCAGGGACACTAGCTTGCCAAACTGGTCTAAAATACTCCCTCGCCTAACCGCGGAAAAGATGCCCAGAGGTATTCCCACCACCAGAGAGAGGGCGAAGGCGACGGCCCCCAGCTGCAAGGTGGCCGGGGTGCGTTCTACGATTACATCTATGACCGGTCGTCGCTCTTTTATAGAATCGCCAAAGTTTCCCCGGAGCATATTCCTCAAAAATATCCCATACTGTTGTATATAGGGTTTGTCCAGCCCCAACTTTATCCCTACCTCATCCCACTGCTCCTGCGTAGCGAAGTCGTTCAGAAGTATTGTCCTGGGGTCTCCGGCGGCCCGGCTCATTGTGAAGATTATCAGCGACACCGCAAACAAGGTGACTATGGTTGTTATGAACCGCCGTATTAAGAACCTTTGCATAATTAAATACCCCTGGATTGGGGAGTGATCATCGCCATTGTCGTTCTGATCTGGGGAGCTTCCGTAGTCGCCGATTCCGCCCAGTTTCCAACCCAGCTGAGCGAGGAAGCTTATCGGGGTGCAACCCTGACTTTCCGGACTGGGTCGGGCTTCCTGATAAGCATCGTTCCCATCTGGATAGCACCTGTCCTGGCTGATTCGGTGGGTTGAGGTCTAGCGTTCGCCATTCTGGGCATCGGCCCAGCCTTGGGCATCGCTGCCATGTTGCCGTTGCGCTCGATGCTAGAATCGGCGGCCTGCGCTATGGTTCGGCGTTGAGTGTTCAGCGCAACCCTCTTAGCCTGATCGTGAGTCCATTGTCAGCTATAGGATTCATATGGGAAAGTCCGCGAGGCCGTTAGCTACGCCTACATGTTGGTTGTATCCGTTTACTCTATCCTAGAGATAAACGTGCCTCCACCAAAGTCCCCTGGCCTGGCTCACTCTGCACGGCCAGCTCTCCCCCGAGAAGGCGGATGCGCTCCCGCATGTTGATTAGTCCAAAGCCGCCGCTGTCTTCCCTTCGTGTTTTGAGAGTTTCTGGATCGAAGCCGACACCGTTGTCCTTCACGGCTAATTGGACCTGGGAGTCACCAAAGGCAAGTGTCACCGCCACCTCGGTAGCAATGGCGTATTTAAGCGTATTCGTCAACGCCTCCTGGCAGATGCGCAGAAGGGCAGCCTCCACTCCCGAAGGTAATACCCTGTCCTCCCCAGAAACAGCGAAAGATGTCTGAATCTCCCTTCCATCAGCCACTCTCTCCGTTTCCTCTTTCAGGGCGTGCGCCAGAGTGCGGCCTTCCAGCGGGCCGGACCGGAGGTCCCACACCGACCGGCGTGCCTCTTGCAGGCTTTCCCTGGCCAGATTTCGAACTCGCTCTAGATATAGCAATGCCTGCTCGCCGCCGGTCGCCACGGCCCGCTCCGCTGCGTTAAGCTGCCAGATAAACCCCGTTAGCCCTTGGGCCAGAGTATCGTGGATCTCCCGGGCCAAGCGGTTTCGCTCCTCTACTATGGCCAGCTCTCGCATCTGTTGGAGTAGCGTCTCTTCTGCCCGCTTGCGGTCGGTGATGTCGCGCCAGACAACTCTGCGGCAGAGGAAACTACCCTCCTCATCATAGACAGGAGATGCCCTGAGGCTTACATCGATTCTGCTCCCATCTTTTCGTTTAAGGTACAACTGAACGTCAGACATCTGGTGGGGAGCCACGAAGGACCGGAAAGTATTTTTAGTTCTTTCCAAGCTATCTGGATGATACATTTCGAAAATGGACCGGCCGATCACCTCCTCCCTGGTGTAGCCCATGACCTCACAAAACGTCTGGTTGCACTCAATAATATTGGCTGTAGCGACGTCGATGGATGTGAACATGTCTGGGGCGTAATCGTAAAGGTCGTGATATTTTGCCTCCGCTTCTTGCAGTGCCTTCTCTGCCCGCTTTTGCTCGGTGTTGTCGGCGATGACGACCATGGCACCGCCATCGGGCAGCGGTGCGGTCCAGACGCTGACATCAATCAGGCTGCCATCTTTCCTTAGACGACGCGTCTCCAGACCGACTACCGCCTCACCACGCAGTGAACCCTCCACATTCGCACGGAACTCCTCCTGCTTCCCTTCAGGGACGATGGGATAAGGACGGCCCAGGAGCTCCTCCGCGCTCCAACCGAAGATACGCTCGGCAGCCGGGTTCCACATCTGGACGTTTGCATCTTTATCTCGAGCGATGATGGGCAGGGGGGCGGCTTGAGTCATAGCCCGAAATGCCCTAATTATTTGAGCTTGCTCACTGGACTCACGTATAAGCCAAGCGTTTTCCAGAGCCAGAGCTGCCTGGTTGACCAATGTACAAAGGTCCAACTGCTGCTTTGAACCAATTTCCCAGGACTCTTCCCTTCCTACGATCAAGGCCCCCAGTTCCTGATTTATAGTGCGCATATTGACTCGTATTAGCTGGCTGATCCCTCGACCCGTGATAGCTGCTGGTAAACTATCCGGTAATAGGACAGCCGGCCTCCCAGGTTGGGAAGGGATGGGCCACACTATGTCAGCCAGGTCTCTGGTCAGGAATTCGGGAATGGGGGAATCCCTAAGCTTTCCGTACACCATGGCGGCGCCGTTGCGTCTCGTAGACGTCAGGATTATTGCTGCAAGAGAAGCATCCAACAAAGAAGCCGCAGCATCACCTACCCATTGGCAGATTCCTTCCTCGCCCTGCTCCTGACTAATGGCCTGCCCGGCTAGGAGGAGGGTCTGCAACTCACTGGTGTTCAGTTCTTGGTTTTGTCTTTGATCCACCAATTTTCCTGCCTCAGTGGCGCGGGATTTGAAACCTTTGATTTTATGGCACGTTAGACGCCATAACCTGATATTGAAACGGCCAGTGAATTGGCACCGAATTCGCGGTCAATCCGAGTTTCGCGCCAGCGACTAACTATGAGCCAGGACACACTAGCGTACGCTTTTCACCAACCACTACTATCGACCAACTCCCCTACTTGCGGTGAGGTATGTATTCACTGGCGCTTAGGCCCCTTGGGTCTCCGTACTCCAGATGCTCTTTCCAGGAGTCGATCTTGGGACCCAGGGGCCATAGGATATTGACGCTGTATATCCCCGACTCCGCCACCTGCTCGTAGACAAAACGGCCTATCTCCCCCACGATTTCAAAGCGCTCCTCTGTGTCCACTGTACCAACGGCCTTGGCTAGCAGGTCATCCAGGATAGGATGATCAAAGCCTACCGTAAAGCCTCCTGTACTGGGGAATACGATGTTAAGTAAGTTTATGGGATCGGCTCGGCCTCCGGTGCCGTGGCAGTTTGCCCCTTGATAATTGCGGGATAAAATCACCGGCGCTATAGTGGACCAGGGCACCTTGTTTATTTTGGTGCGGATGCCCACATCCTCCCACATGGTGCCGATAGCCTCGCACGCCACTACCTCACCAGGTATGTTACGTATATCGGGCGTCAGGGTAATCTCGAAGCCATCGGGATAGCCTGCCTCTACCAAAAGCTGCCTGGCTCGCTCCGGGTTGTACTCCCGCTGCCTTAATTCGGGAGGAAGCCGGTGCAGGTTGTTCTCCCACCCCCACATAACCAGCGGTTGCCCCTCGCC
>JAPULR010000205.1 GCA_027294635.1 Chloroflexota bacterium
TGCCGGGTCCACAAGTTCTCGTCGCAGGGTGAGCTTCTAATGTCCTGGGGCACCCCTGGCGATGGGCCGGGAGAATTCCACCTTCCCCACAGCCTTTGGGTGGACAGCTCGGGCAGGGTGCTGGTATGCGACCGGGAGAACCACCGTATCCAGGTGTTTACGCCGGAGGGTGAGCACATCACTGTGTGGACCGGCTTCAAACAGCCTACCGACATATACATAGACCCTGACGGCATTGTATACGTCTCGGAGCTGGGGGACCGGGTGAGTATACTGGACCTGGAGGGCAACCTTCTGGCCCGGTGGGGCGATGAGCGAAGTCACGACCCAGGCAAGTTCTGGGGCGCCCACGGTATCTGGGTCTGCGCCCGAGGGGATATATACGTAAGCGAGGTGTTGGGCGGTCAGCGGGTGCAGAAGTTCGCCCGCACCGGATAACCGGCAGGATACCCACCCAACTGGCGAAACAAGGGAGGCTGTGTACTTGGCCAAGCAGGTCTTTTCACAGGAAGATAGTAAGGTCCGGGTAAACGACGGCGCTCTACGCGATACCGTAAAGAGCATCTTCGAGCGAGTCGGTGTGCCTCCTGAAGACGCCGACATAGGCGCCGACGTTCTGGTTAGGGCGGACCTGATGGGGGTGGAGAGCCACGGAGTTTCCAACATGCTGGAGCGTTACGTGGTGCGCTACAAGAGCGGTGTCATGAATCCCCGCCCCAAGTGGCGGATTATACGCGAGACGCCAGGGACCGCAACCATAGACGCCGACCAAGGCCTCGGCGTCATCATTATGCCACAGGCCATGGAGATCGCTATCAATAAGGCCAAGAAGGTGGGGGTGGGAATGGTAACCGTGGGCAACTCCCGCCACCTGGGGATGGCCGTATATCACGCCATGGTGGCTCTGAAGCACGACATGATCGGTGTCTGCATGTCCAGCGTGAGGCCAACGGTGTTACCGTCCCTAGGCAGCGAAGTAAGGTTGGGGACCAATCCCATCGCGGTGGCGGCTCCCGCCGGTGAGGAGCCACCCTTCGTCTTCGACGCCGCCACCAGCGTAGTCCCAGATAACAAGGTGGACATCGTCCGCCGCCTTGGCGGAAATCTGTTCCCGGGCTGGATAGGGGACGAGCACGGTACCCCTATCATGGAGTCGGTGCCTGCGCCACCCCGCGATGGTTACCAGCTCCTGCCCCTGGGCAGCATCCCCCAGACCGGGGCCCATAAAGGGTACGGGCTGGCCTGCGTGGTGGATATCCTCTGTGGCGGCTTGTCGGGCAGCGGGTATGGGGCTGTACGCGATACTGACACCGTTGCCCACTCTGTAACGGCCTACAACATAGATGCCTTTCTGGATGTGACCCGGTTTAAGAGTATGATGGACGAGTGGCTGCGGACCCTTAAAGAGACGCCTCCTGCCCCGGGCAACGAAAGAGTGCTGGTGGCCGGCCAGATGGAGTGGGAGGCGGAGCAGGACCGGAGCGCCAACGGCATTCCCCTTCACAAAGAGGTGGTCCAGTGGTTCCGAGACACCTGCGCCGAAATGGAGATCCCCTATATCCTGGGATGACGGCGTGACCTCATCACCCTACGACGTAGTGGTAATAGGTGGGGGAATCATTGGGCTGTCCTCGGCTCTGCACATCATTCAACGATTTCCCAAGACTAGTGTGGCCGTTCTAGAAAAAGAGTCACAGATTGGTCTTCATCAGACAGGCCACAACAGCGGGGTCATACACTCGGGCATCTACTACCGTCCCGGCTCTCAGAAGGCCCGGTTCTGCGTCAGCGGCGTCGAGGACCTGAAGCGCTACTGCCGGGAAAAGGGCATCGAGTACGACGAGTGCGGCAAGGTGATAATGGCCACCGACGAGTCAGAGATTCCCCGCCTGGAAGAGCTGTACCGACGTGGTACGGACAACGGAGTGCCTGGCCTTGAGCTGATTGGCCCCGAGAGGTTGAAGGAGATTGAGCCCCACGCCCGCGGAATAAAGGCCCTGTATGCTCCCAAAACGGCCATTGTAGACTTCCAACGAGTCGCTGTCGCCTACGTCGAGGACATCCAGGAGGGCGGCGGGGATATACTCACCGGCCAAAAAGTGCAGCGCATTGCCAGGTCTAACGGAAAGCTGGTACTGGAGACCAACCAGGGATCTGTCGTCTCAAGGCACCTGATAAACTGCGCCGGCCTTTACGCCGACAAGGTGGCTCGAATGATGGGGGTTCCGCCCAACGTTAGGATACTGCCCTTTCGCGGCGAGTACTACGTCCTGCGGCCCCAGAGCCGTGAGCTGGTAAAGGGCCTGTTGTACCCGGTGCCGGACCCTCGGTTTCCCTTTCTGGGAGTTCACTACACAAAGCGGGTCAACGGTGAGGTGGAGGCCGGTCCCAACGCTGTCCTTGCCTGGGCCAGAGAGGGATACAAGAAGACAGCCATCAACATCCCTGAAGCCCTGGGCAATTTAGCGTTTATGGGCTTCTGGAGGATGGCCCGCCGTACGTGGAGAATGGGTCTGGCGGAGATGCACCGCTCCGTTGTAAAGAGCGTTTTTGTCAAGGACCTCCAGAAGCTGGTGCCGGAGATACGCTCGGAGGACCTGGTGCGCGGAGGCGCTGGTGTTCGGGCTCAGGCCGTGGACCGTCAGGGAGCCTTGCTGGACGACTTCAGCATTGAGGAGTCACAGGGGGCTATCCACGTCCTCAACGCTCCCTCCCCGGGGGCCACATCCTCCCTGTCCATCGGGCGACATATCGCCGACCTGGCGGCCCGCTCCTTCCGGCTGGAGGGCTAGTCTTTTTCTCGTTCCTCTACCGCTCGCTTCTGTGCCCCCAGGTCCAGAGCCAGGAACTCCAGCTTACTTTCGAAGAATAGCGATAGCCAGAGGGCAGGACCCCTTACTGTTGCTTCCTCTTCTGCGTCTCCGATTACGGAGTAGGTTGCTACTATAAGTGACGACTTCTCTTGTCTCTCAACTATCGCGGATAGGGAAGAACAGGAGCCGGGTAGCGGGACCTTGTCCTCAACCCTTAAACAGAGGCTGGGCTATAGACGTTACGTACGCACCCGTAAGCCAGACTAGTTTTTATCGTACAAGTCCAACGTTAGGTCTCCACAAACATAGGACCCGATGCCTGTTTCTGAGGGGTACCAACTACAGTAAGGGGCGTACCCACACGCTCTCCTATCAGTACACGATCCACTAAGAAAATCGCCAAGGTCCACCGAGATCTGGGTCAAGTGGTTTGCATCAGTCGTATGGAGGACAAAGACGTTCCCGCTAGCGGCATAGACCAGGTTATCGGTCTGAAGTCTTACCTGATCTGCAAAACGTACGACTTCAGGAACGGAAGCATCTGGAAATCGATATAGGTCCATGACGTAGCTTCCAGGCTCGACATCGTACCGGTAGTAAAACCTACTGTTCTCCTCATCAAATAGCCACTCCTTGTTTGAAAGGACGTGCTGATCAAGCTCTTCTTCAACTTCTGCAATGCGAAGTTCTTCCCTCTGCTCAGCCGTGGTCGAAGTTTTCGTATCCGGCCAATATTGACTGGTGACTGTCACCACAATCAGGATGATTGTTAGACCGGCCAGTATTGTTGCAAACCAAGGCGCTACCGAGTAATCAAAGGAAACTTGAGGCTCCTCTTCAATTTCGACCGTCGGTGGTTCAAGCCAGAGCATGTGGGCCATGTAGAAATTGAATACAACTAAAGGAAAGATAAGGAAGACCATTCCCGCTGGTACCGGAGGAGCCTCAAACAACACTCCGATCAGAATTGGGGAACCTAAGACCACGGATGCCAGAAATGAAAAGACGAAAGCCTTCCATCTCCTGAGCAACAGGTACCCTAGCCCGAAGCCGGGAAATAAGGTCAGTATTGCAGCCAATAAGTGCAGCATCTGTTGATTGGAGCTTGGACTAGGATGGTGGCCTAAACTGACCCTTTAGGGTTTCCTCCTCCTGACGTGCCTCTGCGGCTCGTTTCTGTTCCTCCAGGTCCAGGGCCAGGAACTCCAGCTTACTTTCAAATAACGGCGACAGCCAGAGGCCAGGACCCCTTACTGTTCCCTCCTTATCTGTGTCTCTGATTACGGAGCAGGTTGCCACTATTAGTGACGACCCCTCTTCTCTCTCAACTGTCGCAGATAGGGAAGAACAGGAGCCGGCTACCGGGACGTTGTCCTTAACCCTTAAGTGGAAGCTGTTCCACCGTTTTTCCAGCTCACGGGCGTCCCTCTCAGCTCCAGATGGGTCGGGGTAATACAAAGCGATTACCGTCTCCTCGGCATCACCCTGGACCCTGTAGCCGAATAGAGCGAGGGAATAGGGCGATAAGAGAGCCCAGGGGTCAGGACCGGTAAGGTGTTGGTCAAGGAGGGTAGAGTCGGTATAGATACCACTGACATTTGCGACTCGCCACTGGGCGGCAAAGCTGCCTAAGGCATTTTCCGTGACCCACTCTGGGGTCAAAAAGACGCCGCCTACCATCCCATCACCGACGGCCCGGACGAGGGCCAGGTGAGGTGGGCTTTCAAGCAGGCTTGGGGAATCCCCCTTTTGAACGTCAACAAGGTCCTCAAGTATAAAGGTGGCCGGGGCGGCTAGGACCTGATCGTCAACCAAGGCAGTCCTGTTGAATGAGGCCTTTAGAACTCGCGCAGGGTGCCTGAAATCCCATAAAAAGTCCTCATTGATCTTGTAATAGGTTGTTCCTCTATAGCTGGTTTCCTTAAACTCCAGATTCACCAGTCTATTCGAAATATCCTGGATGTCCTGACCACCTTCCATGAGCGTGAATGTAGGGGAATGATGAATCCCGGAGGAATGCCAGATTCCCAGGTCTAAGGCAAATAGGTCTAATCCTAATTCGTCGTGTAGAAAAATAAAGTCTACGCCCGATGGGGTATCACGGAGACCCTCGTAGATTCGCTTCCGCTGGTCTTGGTCAAGCTGCCAGTGGTCCTCAAATCCACGGACGTCTTCCAGGCCGGTCAACTTGCGGGATGTGGCGTAGTCGGCGAACTCTATGAACTTGTCGGCGTACTCCAGTGGTACCCAGGTCAGGGCCTCTTCGAGACGGGTTTGGGGCTGCGGTGGCGTGGAGGTAGATGTAGGAGTGGGACTGGGTGTGGAGGTTGGTGTGGAGGTCTCGCCTACATTGCAGGCAGCGGCCAGGCTAAAGAAGCTAGCTAATAAAAGAGTGTAAATGACTGTTCTCATTATCGATTACTCTTGGCCCAATGCCATCGCTGCCTTCAACTTCTCTATGTCTTGTGTGAAGACTTCGGGCGACATATTCTTCCAAAGAGTAGATGACTGGAATGGATGACGGCTTTCATCTGTATTCCACAAGACTGGGCAGCTTGTTTCCAATATGGAAAAGTCCTCTCCTTCGATGACCTTGGTGGATACAGGGGCGCAAGCTTGGGCCAATTGATTCCCTTCGTAGCGTTCACCAGTAACATAGGTTTCCCAGCGGTGCTTTAGCTTTGCCGAATCCCCTTCGGCGGCTTCAGGGTCTGGATAGAAGAGGGCTGACACTATCTCATCCACACCTTCTCTTATCCGGTATCCCACCAAGACCACCTCATAGACCGATAAGGACTCCCACCTATCAAGCCCGTCCATAATTACCGAGCCTCGGTAATCGGCAATACTCCCAGGGGCCCAGTCACTATTCATCGCGGCAAAAGGCCAGAATATTCCTGCCACCAGGTCTGGCCCGACAGCCTGGGCCAGGGCTTTGTGGGCCCTGTTGTCTGCAAGGCTGGAGGACGTGCCGTGCTCCGCGTCTATGAGGGAGGTCATGACGAACGTAGCCGGGGCCGCTAGAAACCGGTTATCGATGAAGGCGACTCTATTTAGGATGGGGTCAAACCTACTTAACGGATCCTCCAATGAGCCAATGTAGTCTTCGTTGCGGGTGTAGTAGGTCACCCCCCGGTAGACTGCTTCTTCGGAGCCTGATTCAAGGAGCTTGGCGATCACAGGGTCCTTCGGGAAGGTGGTCCCCAAACTGAGAAACGTCGGAGAATCACGGCCATGTATTGGGTAAAAGATACCTACTCCGGAGAGCATGCCCGCATGTAGGACCTCCTCCAGGCCAAAGTCCTTATAAAAAGAACTGAAAGCCGAAAAGAAATCGGACGGAAACCACATTCCTATGAAAGGTTCGTGTCTTCCCTCCTGCGCTTCATAGCTCTCGACTAGCTTCTTCATTTCAACGAGGGTGATGAGGCTGGTGGCGTCGGCTCCTATCAGGGAGCGGGCGCGGCCATAGTCGCCAAATACCAACCTCTTATCCCTGTACTCCACCGGAACCCTGCCCAGGGCAATTTCAAGTTTGGTTGGAGTCGGAGGGGGTGCTGTATGTGTAGGAGTGGCCGTAGGATTCTGGCTGACAATGACAGTGCCGGTGGAGGTTGGGGTACTGGTCGTCGTGCAGGCCGCTATGCTCGTAAGCAAAGCAAAAAGGCCAGCCGCTAGAGCTAGGCTGGCTGGAATACGCCCAGCAATTTCCTTAAAGGGACCCATCTCCGAATGGTACCAAATGAAGCGAGCAGTTTACTATTCGTTTGGGAAGGGACCTAGCGGAACAGAGGCGCCACCTTCTCGGCGAAGAGGCGCATGGATTTGCCCACCTTCTCCCTGGGCAGGTCGCTGGGGCTCATGCCTAGGAGCATATTGCGAGCTCCAAGGTCCCGTAGCTCGGCGACCTTTTCGGCCACATGTTTGGGGGACCCGGCTATCAGGTAGTGCTCCGGCATGCCGGAGATGGAGGGGGGAGTGGGTATGGGGTCCGGGTACTCGGTGGGGTTGAACCTCTCCCTGGCCTCCCGAATGTGATTGCGCTCCGCCTGAAAGGCCGGAACGGCCTCCTCCTGGGCCTGTTGGTCGCTGTCGGCCACATAGACGCTCCTGCGGATCCAGGTCTCATCCAGGCATCGCTCCACGTGCTCCTCGCTGAAACCGGCGGCCAGCATAGTGTCTCGGTATAGCTGTAGCCGATGCGCCGTCTCTTGCAGGCTGTCCACTCCCATGAGCACCGGCCGGCCTCTTTTGGCCATCTCCACCATAGACTCCTTGCTTATACAGGCACGGATCAGGGGTGGATGGGGTTTCTGGTAGGGCCTGGGTCGCGTAATGGGAAAGGTGACTTGCCAGTACCGGCCCTGGTAGTCAAGGTTCTCCTCGGTCCATGCCTTGAGGAGCAAGTCTTCGGCTTCGTCTAGACGCTGGCGGCCCTCTTCCAGGGTGATGCCGAAGCCCATGTACTCGTAGGCGTTGTAGGCCGAGCCCCGGCCAGTGCCGACGATGAGGCGCCCGTGGCTGAGGTTATCGAGAAGGGCCGTCTGGGCGGCCAGCTTCACCGGGTGGTGGAAGGCCATCTGGACCACGGCGAAACCGATCTTGATTCGCTGGGTGCGAACGGCCACGGCGGCCCCGAAGACCACCGGGTCGGCGTAAACCGTATCGCCGCCAAAGTAGTGCTCCGTCAGCCAGATAACGTCGTAGCCCAGGGCATCGGCCAGCTCCGCTTCCTTTAGAGTGCTGTCTATTATCTGGCTGTCCAGGCTAGGGTCGGGGCTTATCTGAAGAACGAAGGGTCCGAATCGCATTTTGTATGCCTTATTTTGTAGCTCTTTTAAGTACTCCACCCGCCTGGGTTCGGCGGGGCTGACAATCATGGTTCGACAAGCTCACCATGAGCGGACTTTTTGACGCCGAGCTGATACGCTCCCGCTCATCCTGAGCCAGCCTGTCCCGAAGACGGGATCGAAGGGTGAGCAGATTGGTAAACATCCACCCTTAAAGGCTCTCCTCATGGTTCGATCCCGGGGACGGATTCAAGGGGGTTATCCTGAGTTCGTCGAAGCGCCATCTTGCCGCAAAGGTAAAAGATGGCGTCATTATACCAGCGGCGATTGGGCGCTACCACTCGGG
>JAPULR010000206.1 GCA_027294635.1 Chloroflexota bacterium
CCAGATCCGCCGTTTCGACCTTCCTCACCGCTGGGCCATAGGGTATAATCCCCTTGATACCACACCAAGAGGGAGAGCTAACTTGCGCGTCCTGTTCCTGGAAGATGTCATCAACGTGGCCAACGCCGGCGAGATAAAAGAGGTTGCTAACGGCTTCGCCCGCAACTACCTGCTGCCCAAAAACCTGGCCACCGTGGCAACGCCGGAGCAGATGAAGCGCGTCGCCAAGCTTCAGCGCGTCGCCGAAGATCGCCGGATTAGGGAAACCGGCGACTGGCAGGCTATTGCCAACAAGCTGGAGGGCACCACCCTTCACATCCAGGG
Source organism: Chloroflexota bacterium (assembly GCA_027294635.1). Lineage (GTDB taxonomy): Bacteria > Chloroflexota > Dehalococcoidia > Lucifugimonadales > JAPULR01. The sequence continues at coordinate 325 of JAPULR010000206.1, forward strand.
CAGGGTAGGCCCTACCGGACAGTTTTATGGGGCTATATCCGTCACACGCATCATCCAGGAGCTGGCAGACGTCACCGGCCAGGATGTGGAGCGGAGGACCGTAGAGCTCAGCGACCCTATACGACAGCCAGGCAGCTATGCGATCACCCTGCGCTTCCACCAGAACGTCGCCGCTCAGATTAACGTGGTTGCCCAGGCAGAGGGGCAAGAGGGTGAAGTTATCCCCGAGCTGGAGGAAGTCCAGCCAACGGGGAGCGCAACTGAGATTGCCGAATCAGTAGTGGCCACAGCGGAGGCGCAACAGTCCCAAGCCGCCACCGAACCCGAAGCATCAGAGTCCGAAGAGGAATCGAAAGATGCTCCGAATCCGGACGCACCTCAGGAGTCCGAGCCTGAAGAAGAGGACCGGTAGAAGGACACTTTAGCGTTCCGGCTCGCCTCTGGAGCCGTTGTTCGTTCGTCTGCCCTAGTGGGGCTGAATACCTGAACCCCGAAGTCCCCAGGAATAGCATCCGAATCCGATGAGGAGTGTTAAAGGGCGGTGTACGAGGAACGGTTACAGCCCCATGACATTGAGGCAGAAGAGGCCGTCGTCGGCTCTTTGCTCATCGACGGAGAGTCCATACTAAAAGTTATCCCCCTCATCAAGCCTAGGGACTTCTACCGAGAGCGAAACGCCTTCTGCTTCGAGGCCTGCATGGCCCTTTTCGAGCGGCGAGAGGCCATCAACCAGGTTACGGTGACCAGCCAGCTTAATCTCCAGAACCGCCTGGAAGCCGTGGGTGGCGCTGCCTACCTGAGCCACCTGGTCTCTATCGTTCCTACCTCTCTCCATGCGGAGCACTACGCCAACATAGTGGGCCGCTGTGCCACCATGCGCAGGCTCATAGGGGCGGCTTCAGAGATCGCCGTCATCGGTTACGAGGGCACCGCCGACGAGGAGGCTGCCCTTAGCCACGCCGAAAACCTCCTCTTCAGTGTCCGTACCGGCCAGTCGTCCAGGGAGTTCGTCTCATTAAGGGAGGTCCTGGACCAGTTCCTGGAGGATCGGGCAGCCATCGCCGAGCCCTTGAATGACACCAGCGCCCCGATCATGACCGGCTTCGACTCTCTGGACGATATATTGGGAGGCCTTCAACCGGCGGACTTGCTGATTCTGGCCGCCAGGCCTAGCGTGGGCAAGAGTACCCTGGCGGTGAACATGTCCCTTAACGCCGCCAAGGCCGGCTCCACTATCGGCATCTTCAGCCTGGAGATGAGCCGAGAGCAGCTGGCCATGAGAATCCTGGCCAGTGAGTCCGGTGTGGACTCCCACCGACTTCGCCTGGGTCTATACACCGAGGCGGAGGAGCAGCGCATCATCAACTCGGTGGGTGCTCTGTCGGAGCTGTCTCTATACATAGACGACACTCCTCTTCAGGGCATCATTGAGATGCGCAGCAAGGCCCGCAGGCTTCACCGGGAGCGTAAGCTGGATATGCTGGTGGTAGACTACATGCAGCTTATTGAGGGCAGCAGCCGAAACGGCAACCGGGTCCAGGAGATCAGCGAGATCTCCCGCTCCCTCAAGGGGATCGCTCGGGACCTAAATATCCCTGTGCTGGTTGTGTCCCAGCTAAGTCGCGCCGTGGAGATGAGGCCATCCCACCGTCCCCAACTTTCGGACCTCCGCGAGAGCGGCAGCATTGAGCAGGACGCCGACGTGGTGATGTTCATCTACCGCGAGGACCTCTACACCACCGAAGAGGAGTGGCTGCAACGCCGCCCCGATGGACAGCCCTATCCCAAGAACATTGCGGAAGTCATCATCTCCAAGCACCGCCACGGACCCATTGGTACCATAAAGCTCCTCTTCAGGGACAAGCTGGTCCGCTTTGAGCCGGCGCCCCTGGACATGGAGTTCGCCCGGCCATGAGGCCCACCACATTCCCCAGAGCAACCACCTTCACCCCGATACCCGACCCTCTCCTGGGCCCTATACTGGAGTCTATTGACGATCTGGCGGAGCTTAAGTGTATCCTGCGGGCTCTATGGCATATGCACCGAAAAAAAGGATCTCTGCGTTACGTCACCCCGGCGGAGCTCGCCGCCGACTCGGTCCTCCAGGGCACGCTGGATGAAGACATCATTCTGCAGACCATGATCCGAGCCACCCAGCGGGGTGTCTTCGCCAGGGGTGTTGTTGGGAGAGTCGATACGGCAGCTACCCTGTTTGTCCTCAACACCGAGGCCGACCGCCGCGCCCTGGAGTCGGCTATCGATAGAGGCCTGAACCTTCCCGAGGCCACGGTGGAGGCCCCACCAACTCCTGAGGCTACGGTACAAAAGCCCAACGTCTTCACCCTCTACGAGGAAAACGTTGGCATGATCACCCCCCTAATAGCCGAGGAGCTGAAGGACGCTGAAATGGAGTACCCTCGGGAGTGGATTGAGGAAGCCATCAAGACCGCTGTAAACCTCAACAAGAGGAACTGGCGGTACATAGCGGCAATACTAAAGAGGTGGGACACCGAAGGAAAAACGGATGGAGAGCCTGGGAGACATACTAAAGCGACTGACCCCGAGCGGTACCTCAAGGAGTACGTCCAACGGCGCGGAGGCCTACCAGGAGCCTGAGGAGCCGGGGGAGGTATGCCCCGTTTGCCAGGGCCTTGGCTGGGTGCAGCGCCGCGTACCCCTTGGGCATCCCGACTTTGGCGAGGTCTTTCAGTGCCGTTGCCAGCGTCAGGAGGCGGATAGAAGTCGGCTGGAACGCCTGCAGCACTATAGCGGACTGCCCGACGACATGCTCCAGCGCATGACCTTCGGCGCCTTCGACCCAGCGGGTAGCGGGGCCGACGTCCAGGGCCGCGCCACCCTCAAGGCGGCCTTCACCGCAGCCTCAACCTTTGCCAGCTCACCGGAGGGCTGGCTCCTGCTGACGGGCACCCACGGTAGCGGCAAGACTCATCTAGCGGTGTCCATCGCCGAGGAGCGCATAAAGCACGGGGAGGTCGTGTTCTTCGCCTTCGTGCCGGATCTGCTGGACCACTTGCGGGCCACTTTCAATCCCAATAGCCCGGTAGAGTACGATCAGCTCTTCGAGCAGGTAAAATCGGTGCCTCTGCTTATCCTTGACGACCTGGGCGCCGAGAGCAGCACCGCCTGGGCCCAGGAGAAGCTATATCAGATCGTGGTGCATCGCCACAACGCCCGCCTCCCCACGGTAATTACCACCTACCTCACCATGGAGGAGATTGAAGAGGCCCATCCTCGCTTGGCCTCTCGACTCAAAGACGCCACCGTGGTCCACTGGGTTCCCATTAGCGCCCCCGACTATCGGGACCCCCAGCGTCGCCAGCCGACGCAGACACGTCGGCCCCGCCGCTAGATGGAGTGTGTCTTCTGTCAGATAGCGGCCGGTGAGTCTCCCGCCACCCTCCACTACCAGGACGACGAGTTAATAGTCATCACCAACAAGCTCCAGTGGGTGCCCGTCATGCTCCTGGCCATCCCCAAACGGCACATGACCCAGGGCGATCTGTGGCAAGATTCGCTGTTGTCTCGAATGGGAGAGGTTCTGATAGACCTTGGCAGCAAGCTAGCACCCGGGGGATTTCGGTTGCTATCCAACTTTGGCCGGGACGCCATGCAGAGCCAGGAGCACGGCCACGTCCACCTCATCGGCGGAATGCACCTGGGGCCCTACGCCTGAGGCGACTCCACTTGCCAGTAGCGGCGACCGTCCACCCGAACGATACGTCCAAAGTGGGCTCCGGTGTTAAAGTGGCCCGCCGCCATCACCATCCCCTCCCCCTCGATGCGCTCTACCATGGCGATGCGCGTTTCCCACGCCTTTCGTGGGTCGATGTCTGCCCTGGAGCCCCATCCAGGCTCCATCACCTGGACCACGCTCTGTATCAGGTCGCCCACCACCACGCCCTTCTGCCCCTGGGAGCTGATGAGGACGTTTAGGTGCCCGGGGGTATGTCCTGGAGTGGGGATGGTGCTGACCTCTGAGGTGATCTGGTGTTCTCCCTCCACCAGGTCCATCACCCCCAAATCCTTCAAGGGTAGGACGCTGCGGTCCATGGCAGGCACCGTTTCAAGGATCTGTGGCTGTGTAAAGTACTCCCAGTCGGCCCTGGGCACCAGGTATCGCGCCCTGGGGAAGGTGGCTTTTCCTTCGGCGGTAACATTCCAGCCCACGTGGTCGGCGTGGAGATGGGTGTGGACCACGTAGTCCACCTTGTCGGAGGCAAGGCCCTCACGACGGATCTGGTTGATCAGGTCTCCGCGGCCGTTGCCCCGCTCAGGATGGGGGCCTGGGCCCATACCAGTATCTGCCATGATAAGCTTTCCCTGAGAGCGGATGGCGAAACAGCCGTAATAGAGCTGCAAGTTTCCGTCTTCGTCTAGGACATCCCGCCGGTACATCTCCCACGCCTCCAGCGGTATGGTCGGGAAGAAGTCGTCCGGAGCGTACGGAGGAGGTATCATGTCCAGAAGGGCCCATACCTCCACGTTGCCGATGCGTATCTTTTCCGTCATTGGCTACTGCTAGTACTCAATCAAGGTGAAGATGTCATACCCTTGAAGGAGCTTCCTGCCGTCCAGTTCGGTAAGCTCGATAACAAGGGCCAGCCCCTCCACCTGGCCCCCCGACTTCTCCACCAGCCGGCACGCTGCGGCCATGGTGCCTCCGGTGGCCAGCAGATCGTCCACAATGGCCACTCGATGGCCCGCTACCACCCCGTCCTTGTGCATCTCCACCGTGTCGTTGCCGTACTCCAGGGAGTAGGTTGCGGCGTAGGTCTCAAAGGGGAGCTTGCCCTGCTTGCGCACCGGCACCAGGGGCTTGCCCAGACGATAGGCCAATGCAGCGCCGAAGAGGAACCCCCGGGCCTCGATGGCCAGGACCGCGTCCACGTGTTTGCCCTCAAAGTAGCTCGCCATACTGTCAATGACGCGCCTAAAGGCCTCGGGGCTCTGGAGCAGAGGAGTGATGTCCTTGAACAGGATCCCGGGCTTGGGAAAGTCCGGTATGTCCCTAATATACCGCTTGAGGTCCATAGCTGCCTCCACGCTGGACAGTATACTCTATGTCCACAGAGGTGTTGGGATTAAAGGCGGCTGGTCATATCGTTAACAGAAGCTCAGCTTCCACTGGAGATAGCACCCCCCTTGGAACAAAAGGTGGCCCGACTACGTCAGTAGCTATGAATGGCAAGAAAAACCAGTCAGCCTAACAGAGCGGATAGGCTTTGAGAGGAAAGCGAGTGAAGCGAATAACCATCCTTTTGATTCTTTCGGTGGGACTCCTGGCCGCATTAGCTTGCGGCGTGGATGCGACGCCAACACCCAGTAAGGGTCCCGGCGCGCAGACTCCCACGGCAACACCTACTCCGTTCCTCACAACGCCTACCCCCACACCGACGAATACCCCTACACCGAGCGTAACAAAAGAATGGAGCCTTGAGCGCATCCAGGTGGAAGGCTCTACCGTGACTGTGGATCTGCGGGTCTTCGCTGGCATAGACGTGAAGGTGACTTTGGACGGCCGGCAGCCCGATGAAATAATTGGCCCTCCTCCAACGCTTAAGCACATTTTCCGCAACGTAGCTTCCGGGGAGTATACGGCACATATCAGCGACGTGGTGGGGTTTACAGAGACGGCGACAGTTGTGGTTCAGCAGCTAGTTGATGACGAGAACCCGGAGTGGCTGACGGACCTCATTAGCACCCTGGAGAACGAGCCTCCAGGCAATCCTCCCATGTCCATAACACGGTACGATTACAAGGAACAGACCGTCTATTTCCAGACGGCGCCCTGCTGCGACATATTCAGCAACCTTTACGACGCTGACGGCAACATCATTGGACACCCCGACGGTGGTATTACCGGCCAGGGAGATGGACGGGTCCCGGACTTCTTTAAGGAGCGCCAGAACGGGCGCCTGGTCTGGGAGGATAGGAGACAGGACGCTTCTGACATGACTCGGGTGCTCGCGCCCATCGAAAGCGTTGAGCTGAACATCGCCGAGAGCTTTCCGCTGCAGTACTTCCTGGCGGTGACCTCCGGCCTGCCCAACAGCTGCCACACCTTTGGCGGGTACACGGTAACACGCGACGGCACCGATGTTCGAGTGCGGGTCTTCAACCTGAGACCAACCGACAGGGGAGTCCTATGCGCCCAGGTATACGGCACCGTAGATACCAATATCCCCCTTGGCAGCGACTTCGACCCCAGCACCGCTTACACGGTCTACGTTAACGGTGAGGTGGCCCTGGAGTTCACCAACGATAAAGTGACGTCGCCCCTGGGAACGGCTCAGAGAGAGCTGGATAAGAACCGTCAGATATGGGAGTCCCAGGGCCTTACCGACTACCGCATGGCCTTCCAGTGGTTTTGCTTCTGCGTCCCTGAATACGTGGCGCCGGTGGTGGTATCCGTGCGCGACACCAACACTATCGACGGTGTCACCTTCTCAGAAACAGGTGCACCCGTTGATCCATCGAGCTTTGACCGGTACGAAACCGTCGACGGTCTATTCGACCTCATCCAGGCTGCCATTGACCAAAATGCCTTCTCCATCTCCGTCGAGTACGACCCCGAGCTGGGGTATCCAGCAGGGGCAAGTATCGACTACCAGAGGCTAGTGATAGATGAGGAGCGCGGATTCACGGCTGAAGTCCTCATGGGGGATTCTTAGCAGCTTGTCCCGGTTGGACCCGACATTTGAGCATTGTGTCCAAACATTGGCTAAACAGACCCCTCTGGCCCTTCCTGATACTGTCCCTATCGCCCCTGGTGATAGCGCCCGTAACGGTTGGAATCATTTCGTCGCTGCCCGACTGCGGCCTAGACGAGCCCTGGTGGGAGCTGCGCCATATGCAGCTGGCCTTCCTCCCGGGCTTGATGAATTTTCTCCCCTTCCTGTGGCTGATTTCCCACAGAACCAACGTTCGATGGGCCGCTCTTGTCGCCGGTGTTATGGGCGCGACCCGGTTTGCCCTTCCGCAGGTGAGTATAGCCCTTTACTCCGCCAGCTCCGGTGGGCAGCTGGGAGACCCCTCCTGCTCCGTCTCCATCTTTTTGCTGGCATTGCTGATTCCCCTCATGGCCGCCGCGTGGCTGGTCTCAATCGTCGTGGGCGCTGTGGTGCTCCGGCGGCTTAGGATGAGACCGACCTCAGTTTGATACACAACCCCTAAAGCCCCTAAAATACACCTCTGCCGCCCTCTAACGCGGCAACCCCCGTAGGGAGGAGAGCCAGCCATGGAGAGAATCGCCATTTTCGGAGCGGGCGCCGTTGGCAGCTACCTGGGCGCCTTCATGACCCGGGAGGGTGAAGACATCACCCTTATTGACCCCTGGCCGGCCCACGTGGAGGCCATGAAGGCCGATGGCATAAAAGTCACTGGCAGCCAGGGCCCCTTCAGCGTCCCCGTTAAAGCCCTCCATCTGCACGAGGTCCAGGGCGTAAAGGAGCCCTTCGACATCGTCTTCATCGCTGTGAAGTCCTACGACACCCTCTGGGCCGCCACCTTCTTGGAGCCCTATCTGAAACCCGAAGGCTTCGCCGTCTCCTCCCAGAACAGCATCAACGACGAGGTCATCGCCTCCGTAGTAGGCTACAGCCGAACCGTTGGCTGCGTCATGTCACACATCGAGGTGGCTCTGTGGGAGCCGGGCCACGTCACCCGGGGCGGCAAGCCGGGTCGGGACCGGGGCCACGACGTCTTTCGAGTGGGGGAGCTGGCCGGTCCCATTACCCCCAGGGTGGAGAGGGTAGTACGACTGGTCAGTAGCATTGACGGCGCCAGGGCCACCACCAACCTCTGGGGAGAGCGGTGGGCCAAGCTGGCCGCTAACTGCATGGGAAACCCCGTGGGCGCCATGTCAGGTCTGGGCTCCCACGGGCAGGCCGACCTTGCCGAGGCCCGCCTGCTGAAGATGCGTATTGCCCGGGAGGTGGTCCAGGTAGGCACCGCCATTGGCTACCACATAGAGCCCATCAGCGGCGTAGAGGCCCAGACCTGGCTCCACATCGACCAAGGAGACGTGTTTGAGGAGATGGACGGCCGCCTCCAGTCCAAAGGCCGTGACGACTGGCACTCCTCCATGGGCCAGGACGTTATCAAGGGCCGCCGCACCGAGATTGACCATCTTAACGGGCTGGTAGCACGGAGAGGCATTGAGGCGGGGGTCCCTACCCCAGTCAATGACGCCACCATAGCCACCCTGCACGACATAGACGCCCGACGGCTCAAGCCGGCCGTTGTCAACATCCAAAAGGTACTGGATCAGGCAGGAACCAGCCCGTAACCCCCTCTGTCGTACGCACCCCCAGGAATCCCCGCCAGAATTCGTCAAGGCGGCCCCATACGTTGTGTCAATCCCCTTTTGTCACCCTCTATTCAGTAGTGTTGCGTAGAAAACCAAACCTAACTGATGCTAAAAACACGGGCTTCTGTGCCTGGTCAATGGTATAATTGAATGGTATGTGAATTAGGGATTTCGTATCCCTCGTGCCACAAATCAATCCAAATAGAGGACCGCATTTATGGCTACCGATACCCAAAACAAGTACACCGCCAAGGATATCGTAGTCCTTGAGGGGCTGGAGGCCGTGCGCCGCCGGCCCGGTATGTACATCGGCAGCACCGACCAGAGGGGCCTGCACCACCTTATCTACGAGATTGTGGACAACTCCGTGGACGAGGCCATGGCCGGATTCTGCACCCGCGTGGATATAGAGATCCACGAAGACGGCTCAGTGTCCGTGAGCGACGACGGGCGAGGCATTCCCGTAGATACCCACCCCACCACCCACAAGTCTGCCCTGGAGACGGTGATGACCACCCTCCACGCCGGTGGTAAGTTCGGCGGTGGGGCTTATAAGGTCTCCGGCGGGCTCCACGGTGTCGGCGCCTCGGTGGTCAACGCCCTCGCAAGCCACATGGTGGTGGAGGTGCGAAGGGACAACCATACCTACCGTCAGGAGTTCAGCCGGGGCAAGGTCGCTGGCGGGATGACCAAGGAAGCTGGGATGAGCTACAGCGGCACCAGCATCACCTACGTCCCCGACTCTGACATCTTCCCCTCCCTGGACTACGACTTCACCATCATCACAGAGCATCTGAAGCAGGTGGCCTACCTCAACAAAGGTCTCTTCATTAAATTCGTGAGCCACCGCCACGCCGCCCAGCGCAACGGCGACATTGAGCGCTCTTACTATTTCGAGGGTGGACTCAGCGATTTCGTTAAGAACCTGAACCGTGGCCGAAAGACTTTCCAATCGGAGCCTTTCTACTTTGTAAAGACCGTTGACTCTACCGTCGTCGAGGCGGCACTCCAGTACAACGACGGCTTCCACGACGCCATCTTCTCCTTCGCCAACTGCATCAGCACCCAGGAGGGCGGCACCCATCTGACCGGGTTTCGGGCCGCCCTGACCCGGGCCATCAACGACTACGCCCGCAAGCAGAAGCTGATGAAGGATGACCAAGCCAACCTCTCCGGCGAGGACGTGCGAGAAGGCCTGACGGCGGTCATCAGCGTCAAACTAACCGACCCCCAGTTTGAGGGCCAGACCAAGACCAAGCTAGGCAACGCCGAGGTCAAAAGCATCGTCGAGTCGTCGGTGGTAGAGGCCCTGGGCCAGTACCTGGAGGAGCACCCCAGCGAGGGCCGCCTCATCATCGATAAGTGCACCACGGCCCTGAGGGCCCGGGAGGCGGCTCGCAAGGCCCGGGAGCTGGTCCAGCGCAAGAACGCCCTCGACGGCAGCTCCCTCCCTGGTAAGCTAGCCGACTGCTCGGAGCGTAATCCCGCCCTGTCGGAGCTGTTTATCGTAGAGGGCGAATCAGCGGGCGGCTCGGCCAAGATGGGCCGGGACCGCCGCTTCCAGGCCATTCTCCCCATCAAGGGAAAGATCCTCAACGTGGAGAAGGCCCCCAGGGATAAGGTCATCGCCCATGAGGAGATCCGCGCCCTTATCGCCGCCCTGGGCGCCAACGAGGGTGAGGAGTTTGACCCCTCGAAGCTGCGCTACCACAAGATTATCATCATGACCGACGCCGACGTAGACGGTTCCCACATCCGCACCCTGCTCCTGACCTTTTTCTACCGCGGCATGCTGGACCTGATCAAGGGAGCCTATCTGTACATCGCCCAGCCGCCCCTGTACCGGGTTCAGGCTGGCAAGGATGTCGCCTACGCCTACTCGGACGAAGAGAAGGACCGCGTGCTCCAAAGCGTGAACGGAAAGCGCAACGTGCAGCTACAGCGCTACAAGGGTCTGGGAGAGATGAACCCCGAGCAGCTCTGGGAGACCACCATGGACCCCGATACCCGCAACCTATTGAGCGTGTTTATTGAAGAGGGCATGGGCGTAGCCGAAACTGAGAAGACGTTCTCCGACCTGATGGGCGAGGACGTGGCACCCCGGAAAAAGTTTATTCAAGCCCACGCCCGTAGCGTGAAGGAGTTGGACGTCTAAAGCGTCTGAGGAGGCCCCTCATGGCCCAGCAGCCCCTGCCCGACAGTGCCCCGGGCATCCAGGTATTCCCCCAGTTCGCCCATCTCTATGACATGGTGGCCCCCGAGGTGGAGGGGCTAACCGACGCCCAGCTAGACTGGGATTCAGACCGTTGGGAGTGGGCCAAGTGGAACATTCGCCGCCAGGTCAGCCATATGGCCTCCTTCATCCCCGGCTGGCTCCTGCGGCAGTGGGGCAAAGAGCTATTCCCACAGGGCTTTGAGGAGCTTGGAGAGCTGACTGAACTGGTCCCCGTATCTCCTGCCCCCACCGTTCGATGGCTGGACGAGACCAAGTATCAGGATATGCCTACCATCCTTGGGCGTCTGGACAAAGCCCTTCAGCTGGCCCGGTACGTCCTGGCCCGGGAGACCCTGGGTTCCATGGGTCATAAGGAGATACCCCGGCCCAACACGCCGCCCCACTGGCCCCAGTTCGTTAAGGCACATCCCACGGGAGTCCGGTGGCACCCCACGGAGCACCTGTTCACCTACATCACCCTGGAGGCCACTTTCCGCCACCTTTACTTCGAGGTCATCACCCACCTGTACAACGTCCAACGGCTGAAACGAGCCCAGGGCCTAACGGCAACGGTTGAGATACCCTACGAAGGGTACTGGGCCCTCCCCGATTGGGACCGCAGCGAGGCCTAAGAGCCCTTCTCTCCCACCACGCTCACCTTACCCTGAGGGTTAGCTTCCAGTAGACAGACAAAGTCGTAGCCACGCCGCCGTAGCTCGTCGCTTCCACCTTGATGGCGGTCCAGGATAGCCAGCACCTTCACTACGGTACACCCGGCGGCCTCCGCCGCCTCGACGGCATGGAAGATAGACCCTCCTGTGCTGCACGAATCGTCAACAATGGCCACCCGGCTCCCCTCCTCCAGGGGACCCTCGATAAGCTGGCCCATCCCGTGGGCCTTGGCTTCTTTCCTCACGATGAAGGCAGCCATCGGTTTTCCCTCCAGATGGCTCGTTAGGGCCACGGCGGTCACGATGGGGTCCGCCCCTAGAGTAGGCCCGCCAATGGCCTGGACGTCAGCGCCATCTAGCATCTGCCAGAAGGCCCTGCCTACCAGGTAGGAGCCTTCAGGGTCCAGGGTGAGCCGACGCCCGTCGAAGTAATAGCTGCTCTTCTGCCCCGACGAGAGGGTGTAGTCACCGTAGGTGAGGGCGCGGCGTTCTCGAGCTAGCTGAAGAATCCGTTGGGCGATGCTACTTACTTCCATCTCTGTACAACCCGTGGTGCATGATGTAGTCGGCGACCTCATCGCATACACGGTACCGGATGGACCGGCCTTCGGCCACCCGGCGTCGGATCTCCCCGGCGCTGATCTCTATATTAGTACCGTCCAGCTTAACTATTCTATCTGAAGCGCCCTCTACCAGGTTTCCTTTGGGAGATAGGTCACCACCCTTGAAGCCCGGACGGCTCACAACCGCCAGCTTTGCCAGCTCCAAAATCCGCTCGGGCTCCTTCCAACGGTGGAACTCAGTCAGGGCGTCGACACCCAGGATAAAAAATATCTCCACGCCCTCCCCATACTCAGCCAAAAGCGCCTCAAGGGTGTCCAGGGTATAGGAAGGGCCGGGGCGGTCTATCTCAACGGAAGAGACTCGGAAAAAGGGGTTGGATGAGACCGCCAATCGCACCATGTTAAGCCTATGATGGGAGGATGAAAGGGGTGTGCCAGCCTTCATCCAGGGCTCTCCGGTGGGGACGAAGACCACCTCCTCCAGCTCCAACCTGGACCTCACCTCCTCCGCTACAATTAGGTGCGCCATGTGGATGGGATCAAATGTGCCCCCTAGAACTCCTATCCTCAATCTACTCCCACTCCATCTCTACCTTGCCCAGTCTAACGGTGTCTCCGGGCTTTACCCCCTCTTTCTCCAAGGCGGTCGCGATCCCCATCAGTTTCAGTTCCCTCCATAGCTGTAGTCTAACCCTTCCATCCTTTAGGTTGGCCAGCGCGAGGAGCTGGTTAGCTCTAGGCGAGTCTACTACATACGTCTCCCCTTCTCGCCATACCTTAGGTTTCCTATGCTTCACTCTAGGCGTAATCGTAGCAGCGGGGAGCTTTCCGATTTGAGGCTTTAGCTTAGGTAGGGTTTCAAGGATTTCCAGTGTCTTCGCAATGAGGGGTTCCAACCCCTGCCTCGCCACCGCTGAGATAAAGAAGATAGGTATCTCTAAGCCCTTCAACTCCTCTTTTAAAGCCACTTCCTTTTCCTGAGCTTCGGTTATATCCATCTTGTTGATAACCAAAACTTGGGCCTTATCCGAAAGCTCGGGACTGAACCTCTCCAGTTCCTCGTTGATCTTGGCTACCCTGTCCATGACATCGTCACTTGCGCCATCCACCAGGTGCCATAGGAGCCGGGTTCGCGTCGCGTGTCTCAGAAACTCGTGGCCTAGGCCCACCCCCTCATGCGCTCCCTCTATTAACCCTGGTATCTCCACAAGAAGGAAGTCTCTCCGCCGATACTCCACCACTCCCAGGACAGGGTCTACTGTGGTAAATGGATAATCAGCTACCTTGGGTTTTGCGGCGGAGCATACAGACAGAAGGGTAGATTTACCCGCGTTAGGCATACCTACGATGCCAACGTCAGCTAGCAGCTTTAACTCTAAAAGAAGGTCAGTCCCCTCTCCCGGCTCCCCACCCTCCGCTAAAAGGGGAACCTGGTTAATAGGGGATGTAAACCTACTGTTTCCCTTGCCACCTTTCCCACCTTTGCTAACCAGGATAGAAGCATCGTCCAACACGTCAGCTACCGGGGTAGACTCTCCATCTGCCCCTATCTTCCAGATTATGGTACCTATTGGAACTTTTATCGTTAAGCTCTCTCCCCGGGCCCCAAATTTCCCGTTTCCGCCTCCATGTTTCCCACGCCCCGCTTTGAATATACTTTGGTACCTAAGGTGAAGCAGGGTGTTAAGGGATGCATCCCCACATACATAAACGCTTCCACCATTTCCTCCGTCGCCCCCGTCAGGACCACCCTTGGGAATAGACCTAGTGCGTCTAAAGCTCACACAGCCATTTCCGCCTGTGCCGGCTAGTACTTTTATTTTGATAAGATCTATCATTTCATTAATGACATAAGATAATAATAGTAGTCTTAATGTTGTTGATACCTCTGTATAGAGGCTCAGGTATAAGGCTAATTTCTGTTGATGTTAGGTTCATTTTAGCACGGGTAGTTAGTGATAACCGGATGGAAAGCAGTGGGTTAGAGATAGTGAGATGTTGACTTAAAAAGTGTTAACCGAATATCAACGACGAAAGTTGGTTGGACTAACGGATATGACAGGGGTTTAAACAAATAGCGGGAAGTTATTCACAAGGGCGGGATGTTTTGGTACGTGGTAAAGGGACCGGACATAAGTATCTAGCGCTGTCGAGATTGATTTAATAGTTCCTCTTTGGTTACCTCAATCTGGGCCCTGAGGGCGTCATTAGTGTCGAGGTTAGCGGTTATCCGCTTGATGCCGTAGATGACCGTGGCATGGTTTTTCCCGCCTAGTACACGTCCAATCTGAGTAACTGTAAGTTTCAGGCATTTTCGTAGCAGGTACATTGCTGCCTGCCTGGCAATGACAAGCTCTTTCTGGCGTTTTGACCCGATGAGGGTTGCATGATCAACCTTAAATACTCGTTCTACTGCTGTAAGGACTTTATCCGGAGGTAGAGAAGAATAGTCTTGGGCGTCAGTGGGATGCTGGAGGGTGTGCGCGGCTAAGTCTCGTGTTATTGGGCTGTTAGTTAGCTGGGCCATTGCTACTAGGCGGTTGAAGGCTCCTTCTAAGTCCCTTACGCTATTACGCACCCGTTCAGCAACGTATGTTAAAGCCTCATTATTAACACAGACCTGCATCTCTTTAGCCCGTGCCTGTAGGATAGCGATCCTTGTTTCCAAAGCAGGATACTGAATGTCAGTAATCAGGCCCCAGGTAAAACGGGACCGGAGCCGGTCCTCTAGGTAGGGCATGGTGTTGGGAGACTGGTCCGAGGTGATCACTACCTGTCTGTTGGTATTATGGAGATCATTGAAGGTATGGAAAAAACCTTCCAGGGTCTGCTCCTTTCCACTCATGAACTGGATGTCGTCCATCAGCAGAACATCTACGCTGCGGTACCGGGAGCGGAACTCCTCGGTAGTCCTTTCGCGTATGGAGGTAATGAATTCGTTGGTGAACTGTTCTGAGGTGACGTAAAGATAGTTAATGCTTCGTTCTATACAGCTACGGGCAATAGCATGTAACAGGTGGGTTTTTCCGAGCCCCACCCCCGAGTAGATGAACAGTGGGTTATAGTATTGACCGGGGGAGGAAGCCACGGCTTGGGCCGCGGTATAGGATAGGCTGTTTGAGGGACCCACTACAAAGGAATCGAAACTGTAACGGTGATTAGGAATACACGGGGCGGGCACTGATGTCTTTAGAGCATGGTTCGTTGAAGCATTAGGGGCCGGACCTCTTTGGGAGGAGCCTTCGATGAGGAACTTGACCTCCAATGGCTGGTCAGCGATCTTGGATACCGTTTTGCGCACCAGATGGTAGACTCTTTTTTCCAGCCATTCAGCGGTGAAAGCATTAGGAACACCTACTACCATACTCTGGTCGGTAACGGAGAGGCCAACCGTATCCTTTAGCCAGGTTTCGTAGGTGGAGCGCGGCACTTGAAGCTCAAGTTCGCCGAGAGCCGCTATCCAGGTGGTCTTTGCTGTGGAATGCCCCGTGCTGCTGAGTCCCATTACCCTCTGCGGTGGCCCCGATGGAATCGGCCCATGATGAAAACTGGGCTACTAACGACCGAAAGGACGCTAGCAGGTGCTCCTAAGAATTGCAAGGGGGAAGTAAGAAATTTGCAATCAGTTTTTAGATTTTCGACGGTTAACAATTATTCATGATAAAACTTTAAACTTTATCCTAGCACGTATGTTAGGAATAAGTGGAAATCGTCACGGTACCTAGGAGGCTGGGGTGAGTTTCAACACCGCCTATTAGTAAGGCCTTGAAACATCGGCGTCATAATTCGAGAATATAGATCCCGTGGCGTCATCCTCTCGGTCGTTGTGTGGCCTAATTACGATTTCTACAATGGGGTAGCTATGAGGGTAGTCTTTATGGGAACACCGGTGTTCGCCATCCCGGTGCTGAATTCGTTGCTCCATGCGTCAGATGGGATAGAGGCGGTTTACACCGCACCCGATCGGCCCAGAGGACGGGGGCAGGTGAAGGGGTATTCCCCAATAAAAGAGTACGCCCTGAAAAGGGGACTGCGCCTACTCCAGCCAGCTTCCTTAAGGAATTCCGAGGTACAGCGGGAGTTTCTCGACCTGGCCCCTGACCTGGTGGTAGTGGCCGCTTATGGCCGCCTCGTACCGTTGGATCTGTTGAAGGTACCGAAATACGGTTTTGTGAACGTCCACCCATCCCTTTTGCCTAAATTCAGGGGTCCATCCCCCGTGGTGACGGCCATCTTAGACGGCGTTGAGAAAACCGGCGTTACCCTCATCCTACTGGACGAGGGGCTGGATAGCGGCCCAATTCTAGCGCAGGAGGAGACATCCATCGGGCCGAACGAGCTGGTCGATGCTCTCACCATGCGGCTTTTCCGCATAGGAGGTGAGCTGCTGGTTAAGACTCTGCCCAGGTGGACGGGAGGCCATCTTACGACGGAGCCCCAGGACGCCACCCTGGCCACATTCACCCGGAAGATTGTGAAAGAAGATGGAGAAGTGGACTGGACCGAGGCCGCGACAGATCTGTACAGGAGGTTCAGGGCCTTCACCCCGTGGCCGGGGCTTTACACCCGCTGGCGAGGTAGAATGATTAAGCTCTTGGATATCGTTCCCCTACCAGGGGAAGCTAAAGGTGAGCCTGGTACAGTGGAAGGTCTAGCGGGCCAGGAAGATACAGGGGTAGGGGTAGTCACCGGCGGAGGTCTGGTGGCTGTAGGAAGGCTTCAGCTTGAAGGCAGGCGGGCCCTAACCGCCGAGGAGTTCGTACGGGGCTACCCCGATTTTGCAGGTTCCCACCTGCCAAGCTAGCCTTTCAGAGCTAGCTCTTCTCTTCGCTGGAGGCCTCCTGTTCGGCGGCACCCTCTTCGGCCACCGCTCCTTCTACCTCTTCTACCGCCTCCTCTGCTACCGGCTCCACTCTGGCGATCTCCAGCCTAGCTATCACTTCTTCCAAGTCCGCAAGGGAGGCAACGTTGGCTGGGAGAGAGATGTCGCTAACTCGAATCACGTCGTCAGGCTCCGCGATCTTTCCCAGGTCCACCGTAAGCTCCGATGGCATGTCCAGGGGGAGGGCACGGACCTCTAGCTCTCTTAATAGCTGCACAACCGTCCCCCCGACCACCAGCCGCACCGCTGGCGCATCTCCGGTCAGTGTGATGGGAACGGAGGCGGTAATCTCATTGGAAACGTCTACGTGTAGGAAGTCTACGTGGAACATCTCGCCACGGACGGGGTCCCACTGAATTTCCCGGACAAAGGTTAGCTGCTGGCCATCCTGACCATTAATGGTCACCGATATGGGGGTGTTCATGCCTGCCTGAGTGAGCACCCGAAGAAGGGTCTTCTTGTCGCATTGGAGTGCCTGGGACTCTATGCCCTGTCCATATAGGTGGACCGGCACGATGCCAGCCTTACGAAGGGACTTTACCTTCTTTCCTAGAAGGGTCCTGGGCTCCAGGGTTAGGGTCAAGGTGTCTGCCATGGCTCTCCTTGCCGATAAAGCGCTGCAGCTAATGCTACCACTGCCTAAGCGTAAATGGAATCCTGGCGCCATAGGAAGATTATCAAAACAGGGAGAGGGAATAGTAGAGTCCTTACATAGACAATGCCTAGGCCCGGTGCTATAATTTGCACGTAGAACCGTGAGGTTCCGGTTATGAGAATACCCATGCGAGTCGACTATGGCGTGAGGGCCTTGGTGGAGTTGGCCCAGTGTGACAGTGGTTTGCCCCTGCAAACCGCCGAAATAGCCAAACGTCAGGGGATTCCAGAGGCCTACCTGGACCAGGTCCTTACCACCCTTCACAAGGCTGGCCTTATCCTGAGCCGTCGCGGCCCCCAGGGTGGCCATACACTGGCAATGGATCCGGCGGATATAGACCTGGGACAGGTGATGAGCACGCTGGAGCGCAGAAGCCCCATCCTAGACTGCCTGGTAGAGCCCGACGGTTGTCAGCTCTCCGACACCTGTGCTCAGCGAGAGGTCTGGTCTTTCTTTGAGGAGGCGGTTCGAGAGCTTCTGAGCGACACCACAATAGCTAGCATGGCCCGGCGTCAGCGAGAGTTGACGGCCAGCAAGGCCGTGCATCAAATCCAACTCTGAAAGTATCATATATATAGACCTCACTTCCCAAGGCAGCACGCCATTGCTGGAGTGAGGCTCTTTTGTGTCCAGCAGTTGAAACCACGGGAGGAAACAGTATGCCACAAACTAAAGTCCTAACCCCACAGCAAGTTAAGCGCTACAGCAGGCACATAATCATGAACCAGGTCGGCAGCCTAGGGCAACGCAAGCTCTTGGATGCCAAGGTGCTTATCATTGGCGCCGGTGGGCTGGGTTCACCCCCGGCCGTTTATTTAGCTTTGGCGGGGGTTGGCACCATAGGCATTGTGGACTTTGACATTGTGGAGATATCGAACCTACAGCGGCAGATACTGCACCAGAACGACGACGTGGGCCGTCCCAAGGTGGTCTCGGCCCAAGAGACCATCCACGCTTACAACCCCGATGTCAATGTGGTTGTCCACGAAACGCGTCTCACCTCAGAGAACGCCCGTGACATCATCGGGCAATATGACCTGGTTATTAACGGAGCCGACAACTTTCCCTCCCGCTACCTGGTAAACGACGCTTGCTACCTATTGGGCAAGCCCTTGGTGGACGGCAGCATTCTGATCTTTGACGGCCAGGCCACGGTCTTCATCCCTGGCCAAGGGTGCTATCGGTGTCTATTCCCCATCCCGCCTCCTCCGGGCATGGTCCCAAACTGTGCTGAGGCCGGCGTGTTGGGAGCGCTGACGGGGCTGGTGGGCAGTATTCAAGCTACCGAAGCCCTGAAACTGATTTTGGGCATAGGTAAGACCTTGAGCTCTCGGCTCCTGCTCATAGATGCTCTATCCATGGACTTTCGCGAGGTCCGGATGAAGCGGAACCCCCAGTGCCCTCTTTGTGGCGATGCCCCCACAGTTACCGAGCTAATAGACTATGAGGTCTTCTGCGGTCTTCCCTCCGTTGAGGGCCAGCCGGTGGCGTAGTCCAGGAGATCCCGTTTGTAATGGAAAACGGCGCCCTCCTTGACACTATAGGAAACACCCCCTTAGTAGAGCTCTGCGCCATGAGTCCTAAGGAGGGGGTGCGCATATACGCCAAATTAGAGGGCCAGAACCCTACGGGCAGCCTGAAAGATCGCATTGCCAAGAACATGATCGAAAAGGCGGAACGGGAGGGCAATCTGGATCCTAACGTCACCATCCTGGAGCCCACCAGTGGAAACACCGGCATATCCCTGGCCCTGGTAGCCCGTCTCAAGGGATATAAGATTAAAGTCGTCATGCCCGACAGCGTGAGTCCAGAGCGGACCCAGCTCCTGGAGGCCTATGGCGCCGAGATTATCTACTCTGAAGGCCGCTATGGCTCTAACGGAGCCATAGCGCTGGCCCAGGAAATAATGTCCAAAAGCTCTAATGGCAACTACTTCATGCCCTACCAATACGGCAACGAAGCCAACCCGGAGGCCCACTACAAGACTACCGGGGCCGAGATCGTTCGGGACCTGCCAGAGGTTGACGTTTTTATCGCTGGTCTGGGCACGGGAGGCACCCTCATGGGGGTGGGACGGCGCCTGAAAGAGCATCGAAAGGACATCAAGATCGTTGCCGTGGCCCCTGAGCCCGATGAGGCTATTCAAGGTCTGAGGGACCTGGAGGAAGGATTTATCCCCCCCATTTTGGACCTGTCCCTTCTGGATTCTCGCGTAATGGCCAAAAGCATCGATGCTTTTCGGGGCACCCGAGAGCTGATGCGACGGGAAGGCATCTTCGCTGGTATTTCGTCGGGCTCGGTCATCTGGGCTGCTATGAAGGTGGCGGAGAGTATGGACAAGGGGAATATTGTCTGCCTTCTGGCCGATGGTGGGTGGAAGTACCTTTCCACCGGTCTTTGGACCAAAGACTCAGAGCAGATGGAACGGGAAGCCAGGGGCAAGATATGGTGGTAGGGGCGTAGGATTTACTTGCCAATGGTATGACAGAATGCTATACTCCGGGTGTAATCCCTTCCTCGGAATCTTTTTAGAAAGCGGGCCATTGACCCGCTTTCTTGTTAGATAGCTGGTGGGAGAGGTGATTTGCTTTGAAAAGCGACTTCCTCATAGCGTTGACACAGTTGGCAGCCGAGAGGCACCTCCCTAAGGAGGAGGTCCTTAAGGCTATTGAAGCTGCCCTTGTTTCAGCTTTCAAAAAAGATAGCTGGGGTGAGGGCGTAAATATTTCTGTTAAGCTAAACCCCAATACCGGGGAGATCAAAGCCTACACCCTAAAAACCGTGGTGGAGGAAGTGGAGGACGATCGTAGAGAAATCTCCTTCAAGGACGCTTTGGTCATCACCAAGGATGCCGCCATTGGCCAAGATATTGAGATGGAGTCCCTTTCTCACCAGGCCAGCCGAATAGCTGCCCAGACGGCCAAACAGGTGGTGCTGCAACGCCTGCGGGAGGCGGAACGAGAGCTGGTATACGAAGAGTTCGCCAAACGGCTGGACGATATCATCTCGGGAGTGGTGGGCCAAATTGAGGTTGGCAGAGGGATCATCGTTGAGCTAGATAGGGCGGAGGCGATCCTTCCGTTGGAGGAGCAGGTGCCAACGGAGCGGTATCGCAGGGGCCAGCGACTGAAGGTCTACGCCTTGGAGGTGACTCGCAGCGCCAAGGGTCCGGAGATCATAGTATCCCGTAGCCATAAGAACCTCCTGAAGCGCCTCTTTGAGCTTGAGGTTCCTGAGGTCTACAACGGCATTGTTGAGATACGGTCTATCGCCCGAGAGGCGGGGTCACGGAGCAAAGTAGCCGTAGTTGCCCTTCAGGATGGAGTAGACCCGGTAGGCTCCTGCATAGGCATGCGGGGTAATCGCATCCAGAACATCGTTAACGAGCTTCAAGGCGAAAAGATAGACGTAGTTCGCTGGGACCGTGACCTAAAGAGGTTCATCTCTAACGCTCTGAGTCCCGCTGAAGTGGTCCAAGTGGTAGCCGATGAGGCAGAGCACTCGGCGGTGGTAGTAGTGCCCGAGCGACAGCTGTCTCTAGCCATCGGCAAGGAGGGCCAGAACGCTAGGCTGGCGGCCAAGCTTACAGGCTGGCATCTGGACATTAAGAGTATGGCGGAGTGGGAGTCTGAAAAGGCCCAGATTAAGGTGGACGTGGCTGAGGCCGAGGTTCTTGCTCCCGAAGCTGAAGAAGAGGAGACTGCCGTCGCCGAGGTCGAGGCCGAAGTAGAAGCCATCGCCGAGGTCCCAGCGACGGAGGAACAGCCTGAGGAAGAGAAGATTGCTGAAGAAGAGAAGGTGGCCACCCCCGTTCTTGAGGAGGCCCTGGCCGAAATCCTAGCCCAGGAAGGGGTCCAGGTTCAGGAGAGAGAGGTGCAGGAAGAAGAGAAGCCTGAGCCGGCTCTCAGCCTTGAGGAGGAGCTGGCGGCTCTTACCCTTGAGGAAGAGGTAGAAGAGGAAGAAGGGGAAGAAGGGGAAGAGGAGTCCTTTGTGGAGATGGGGGACCAGATCTGGGAGGTACCACAGCTAACGCCCGACGCGGGCAAGATACGATTTGCAGAGGACATCCTAGGAGATGACCGAGGCGGTGGGCGGGGCAGACGATCAGGACGGGGAGGCAGTCGAAATAAGAAGGGGCCCAAGGCCAAGGCCCGCAAGCGATAATCTAAATCCTGTGGAGTAGGCAGATAAGTGAGGACCAGACGCGTACCTCTTCGCACGTGTCTAGCCTGCGGACAGAAACTGCTACAGCGAGACCTGGTGCGCCTTGTGTGTACCGCTGAGGGGCGCGTGGAGATAAACTCCAGGGGTGACAAGGCGGGCAGGGGAGCATATCTGTGTCCCCGTCAGGAGTGCTGGGAGCGGGGAATGGGCAAAGGGCTTCTCGACCGTGCTCTTCGAACAACCGTCTCTTCCGACACTAAGAAGCAGCTTAAGGTTCAATATATGAAGCAGCAGGGGTTTGCTGACGGGAAAGAGGCGTAATGACTACAAAAAGTAACCGAGCCTCCACTGTAGCTGATGGGGCATCTGGTCAGGCGCCTAAAAATGCCGCAGCACGAAAGACGGGCCCGCGGGAGATCGTTCTCCCGCCCACCCTCACCGTGAAGCATCTGGGAGACCTGATGAAGGTTAACCCTATAGACGTCATTAAGCAGCTCATGCGTAACGGCGTCATGGCCGCCATTAACCAGGTCATAGACTTTGACCTGGCGGCCACGGTGACGCCAGCCTTCGGGTACAAAGCCATGCCTGAAGAGCGCGCTTCCAGCGCTGTGGCTGCCGCTCGCCAGGACTTGGACAACGTAGATGAAAGCCGTTTGACCACTCGCAGCCCCGTAGTCACAATCTTGGGCCACGTGGACCACGGTAAGACCACCCTCCTGGATACCATGCGCAACAGTCGCATTACCGCGGGTGAGGTGGGAGGTATAACCCAGCATATCGGGGCTTACCAGGTGGAATACAAAGGCCAAAAGATCACCTTCCTGGACACTCCGGGCCACGAAGCCTTTACCGCTATTAGGGCCCGAGGCACCAGGGTGACGGATATAGCGGTGCTGGTTGTGGCGGCCGACGACGGGGTTATGCCCCAGACGGTAGAGGCCATAGATCATGCTAGAGCCGCCAATCTCCCCATAGTGGTGGCGATAAACAAGATGGACAAACCTGAGGCCGAGCCAGATACCGTGAAAAGACAGCTATCCGAGCATGGACTCCTGCTGGAGGAATGGGGTGGCGACGTCATAGGCGTGCCTGTTTCCGCCAAAAACAACACCGGCATCGATGACCTACTTGAGAACATTCTGGTACTAGCCGAAGTGTCCGAGTTGAAGGCTGATGTCGATTGTCCGGCCTCCGGGGTCGTTATTGAATCCCAGTTGGATAGAAACAAGGGGCCTCTAGCTACTGTGCTGGTCCAAAACGGCACCTTGAAGGTGGGTAACAGCGTGGTGGCGGGGGCGGTTTGGGGTCGCGTGAGGGCCATGGTCGATGACCTAGGGCGAAGGGTAAAGGAGGTGGGACCCTCCGTTCCGACTGAGATACTGGGATTCAGCTCATTGCCCCAAGCGGGGGACAGGTTCCATGTCACTTCGGATGATAGGAAAGCCCGAGCCCTGGCTGAGGAGAACGTTCAAAAAAGCGCGGATGAGCAGAATCTGGCCCTCGCCCTGACCCTTGAAGACGTGATGACCAGAATTAACTCTGGTGAAGTTAAGGAGTTGAGCCTTATCCTCAAAGCCGACGCCCAGGGCAGTGTCGAGGCCGTTAGGTCGTCTCTGGAACGGCTGGACAGCCCCTCCGCCAGAGTCAACATTCTCCATGCCGGCACAGGTAGCGTCAATGAGAGTGACGTTCTGCTGGCCAGCGCTTCTAACGCCATCATCCTGACCTTCAACATCGGTGTGGAACCCAGCGCAGAGCAGGCCGCCGAGCGAGAGGGAGTGGAGATTCGCTCTTACGATATAATCTACCAGATCATCGAAGATGTAGAGAAGGCCTTGAAGGGTATCTTGGAGCCCACCTACAAAGATGTGGTGCAAGGTCGCGCCACCCTTCGGGCAGTATTTAGCGCCGGTAAGGCTGGGAAAGCCGCTGGAGTAATGGTTGACGAGGGTCGTCTCACCCGCGGCGTGGCCGCTCGGGTTATACGGGATGGAGAGGTGATCTTTGAGGGCACTATTTCCAGCCTGAGACGCTTCAAAGACGATGTAAACGAGGTCAACGCTGGGTTTGAGTGCGGCGTAGGAATGTCGGGCTTTCAAGACTTCCAAGAAGGTGATGTCATAGAGGCCCACCGGCGGGAGAGAAGCCGAGCATAGTCTCTTCCATGGTTGCCCCGGCAAGCCAGACCTCATCTCCTATGGGCGGTGACCTCTCATGAGTAGGCGTACCCAACGGGTTAATGAGCTCCTACGCCAAGAGATGAGCCGGGTCATACAGGTTGAACTCAGGGATCCAAGGCTCCACTCCCTAATCAGCATCACCTATGTAGACACTTCCGAAGACTTGCGTTACGCCAAGGTGCATGTCAGTGTTTTGGGAGACACCTCACAGAAGGATGAGGCTCTTCACGGCCTAGACTCTGCCGCAGGATACATAAGAAAGGAGTTGGGAGTCGTGCTTCCCCTGAGGTATATTCCTAGCCTCACCTTTGTGCTTGACGAGTCTCTTGAAAGGGGTGAGGCAATCCAAAGGGCAATCAACAGCGTGGTTGATGATGAAGCCCTTTCCCTGGGGAAAGAACCGACGGATGATCCCAGCAGTTCCCATGACCGACAAGATGGACAAAGCTAGCCTAGCGGTCAACGGGTTTCTTGTACTAAATAAACCGGTAGGCCTTACGTCCATGGATGTGGTGCGCCGGGTGAAGCGGCTCACCGGGCTGCGAAAAAGGGTGGGCCACGGCGGCACGCTGGACCCATTGGCCGAGGGTATCCTGCCCATCTGCTTTGGCCAAGCGACCAGGCTCATGGAGAACCTCATAAACGAAACCAAGGGGTACCGTATGGAGGTGCGCCTTGGTTTGGCTACTGATACCTACGACGCCGAAGGAGAGGTAGTTGAGGAGGTAGATCCCTCCTTTGTTACTAGGGAGCAGGTAGAAGAGGCCCTACAGTCCTTCAGGGGGACACTATATCAAAAGCCTCCCATGCACAGTGCCTTAAAGAAGGATGGCCGGCGTCTGTATGAGCTGGCGCGTCAGGGGGTGGAGGTGGAACGGGAGCCTCGCCAAGTTGAGGTCTTTAGTTTAAAGCTGCTGGATTTTAAGCTTCCCTTTGCCACCCTTGAGAGTGAATGCGGCCGTGGGGTCTACATGAGGTCCCTGGCCCACGATCTGGGCCAGCTTCTGGGGTGCGGAGCCCATATTTCAAAGCTGGTCCGCTTAAGGACCGGCTCCTTTCATTTAGACGACGCTGTCAGCCTGGATGAGTTTAGTGAGGCGGTTGTGGAGGGCCAGTGGAGGGAGTTGATCCGTCCTTTGGACTCTCTGTTACTAGATATGAAAAGTGCAGTGATAGGTAAAGCCGTTGAGCGGGTTCTTCGCCATGGACAGCCCATTTCTTTGGGTCATCATGGTCTCTATGCCGGGCACTTGGAGAGCTATCGACTATATTCAGGTGACGGCAGGTTTTTAGCGGTGGTGCGCTTCGACAGGTCCAGCAATCGTTGGGACCCGTATAAGGTGTTCCAGATCGACGAACCGTCTCCCTACGCTCCTCTGGGAGAGACTGTATAGAAGTTCCGGGGGTTCTGGCCTCACCAGCTACAGTTAATTTGCCTGGACAGGACAAATCGAAAGAGTTTTGCCTTGACATAAGCGGCGCCTTGTTATATTGAATAGCGGGGGGTTCATTTAGACCAAGGAGGGCATCGATTATGGTTGCGTATTGTTTTAAGTGCCGGGCCAACAGGGAAATTGGCAACGCAACGCAAACCACCCTAAAAAACGGAAGGCTGGCTACTCAGGGCAACTGTCTTGTTTGCGGCACCAAGGTCTTTCGTATGGCACGGGGTTAGCGGATAAACTTTACACGGAGGGAAGGGAAGAGGCGTAGCCTAACTTAACTAGCAGACGTTCAGGATTGGCATGCAAAAGGGCATGGGTCTGGTCTTCGGAAAAGCCGGCGCCCTTTGCTATCCTCTGGGTCAGTTCCGGCTTCAGTAAATCGCCAGGCTCGTGGGCGTCGGAATCCAGGACCATCAATGCGTCTTGCAGTAGAGCGGTTTTCGCCACGTGGCCGTTGGTTAGGCTGTGGCCCTTCCGAGCCGAAATCTCTAAGAAGGTACCATTTTCACTTGCTAGCCGAGCTTCGTCGAGCGTCAACAGGCCTGGATGGGCCAGGAGGTCTACCGATGAGGAGGTAAGGGCTGCCCAGTTGGTGCCGGGCTCCACTGGCTCCACAATGGTCTCCCCGTGAACGTTTACCAGCTTTGCGCCCATGGCCTTAGCCTCACGGGCCGCTAAGTCTATATCATCCTTGGGAACATGAGTAATTTCCACCCCTGGTATAGCCAAAATATCCCACCGTTGGGAGGCCTTACGGCAGTCTTTAACCAGGGTCTTTACGACGTATTCTATGTTGCCAAAGCCCACATGGTCGGTGATGGCGATGACCCTGTAGCCCTGAACGTGAGCACGGCGGATGAGTTCAATGGGAGAAAGCACTCCGTCGCTGAGAAAGGTATGGGTGTGGAAATCGTACATCGAAAGGCACCTCCGTAGATTTGGAGGATAGCACTGCACCGATGGAATGACAACAAATGGGCGCCTAGGTAAATATCGTTGAAATGGGGATGAGGGGGCCGTAAAATAAGACGGTCCACTGCCAGGGCCGTTAGCTCAGCTTGGTCAGAGCACCGGACTTTTAATCCGGGTGTCTAGGGTTCGAATCCCTAACGGCCCACCAGAGATCTGATTTAGCTTTAGAAACAGGGAAAACCGCCCGAAAGGGCGGTTTTTCTTTGTTGGGACCGTGCAATCCGGTACCCGGACTTCTAGACAGACGGCAGACCACTCTCACCCGATTCCTTGCCTGACAGGCACTTCTTAGGAGGGAGGCAAGGGTTTACGATGGCTAATAGACTGAACTGGCACTGGGAGGACATGGACAGGGGATCTTTAGAGCTAATGCCCTTGATAAGGCATTTTGAGAGCTTCAACCGAAGTGAGCGAAAGTCGCCACGTACGGTGGATTGGTACA
>JAPULR010000207.1 GCA_027294635.1 Chloroflexota bacterium
GGATCGTCATCTACCACGAAATCAGGGGTCATGGGAACACCCAGCTCTTCCAACCGTTGGTGGTAGTCATGCAGAGGTTTATGATAGATACCGCTGATAAGGTGACCCAGCTTGTGGCGCTTCACCACTTCCTTCCTGACCCCCATGCCGGACCAGATGTACACCCGGTGGCCGCCGTCGATGAGGCTGCTCATGGTCTCCTTGGTCCCCGGGCGAAGGGAGTTGTCCATCCCCAGGATAGTCTGGTCCACGTCAAAGAATATGTTCATTGGGCTGGATTCCTTCCCCCGACTTACCCGTTCTGTAAAGCTGCCTCGATGCTCTTTTGATTGGCGCCAATGACAAGCCGGTCACCTACCCTGACGATGGGACGGCGGATGAGGCGGGGCTCCTGGGCCATGAGGCGGACGAGGTCCTCCGGGCTGAGGATCTCCTGCTCAAGCCCCATGGCCTTGAAGCTGGGACTCCTCCAAGAGAAGACCTCTGAAGGAGGCTTCAATCTGACCAGGTCCCTGAGCTCTTCTTCCGAGAAAGGCTCTTTGAAGAAGTCACGTTCGTCGAAATCCACACCCAGTTGCGAGAGCAACTCCCTCGCCTTGCGGCAGGCGCTTCAGCGGGCCCACCAATAGAGAGTTATCTGCTTAGCCATCTCTCCTCCTTTTCAAGTTTCAGGTGGCACATCTGTTTCTATGGGCAGACATCTGGGGCCAAAACCCTCTTTTCATGCAACGCTAACCGGCCTCCTTGGCCCTTACCTGAAGCTCATAGAGCTTGTTTATGGCCTCCAGGGGAGTCATGTTGGTAACGTCCAGCTTCAGCAGCTCCTCTATTAAGGGTGCGCTGACAGAAAAGAGGGGGACCTGTTGTCCTTCTCCACGCTTCTTGCTGCGTCTTCCGCCGTTTACAGACCTGGATCGCGATGCGGCTTCCAGCTCCTCCAGGATCTCCCAGGCGCGGTGGATCACCGTTCTGGGCAAGCCTGCCAGTTGAGCCACGTGTACGCCATAGCTTCTATCCGCCCCGCCCGGCACGATACGATGCAGAAAGACCAGCTTGCCTCCCTCTTCAGTCACGGCCACGGTATGATTTCGCACCCGGGGGAGGCTGCCGGCCAACTGGGTAAGCTCATGGTAATGGGTGGCAAAGAGGGTTCGGCACCCCAGGCGCGGGTCGTTGTGGATATGCTCCGCCACGGCCCTGGCGATGGAGAGGCCGTCGTAGGTACTGGTACCCCTTCCAATCTCATCCAGGATAACCAGGGAGCGCCGGGTAGCCTGGTTCAAAATGGCCGCCGTTTCCACCATCTCTACCATGAAGGTGGACTGCCCCGTGGCCAGATCGTCCTGAAGGCCCACACGAGTGAATATCCGATCCGCCAGGCCTACAGTAGCCGAGTCCGCGGGAACAAAGCTCCCTATCTGGGCCATAAGGGTAATTAGGGCCGCCTGACGGATGAAGGTGGACTTGCCAGACATGTTGGGCCCGGTGATAAGGAGCAGCTGGGCGTCGTCGGTGGACAGATAAAGGTCGTTGGGCACAAAGGTTCCCGCTGATAGTACCCTTTCCACAATGGGATGCCGTCCCCCCTTTATATCCAGGGGGCCTTCTTCAACCAGTGTAGGCCTTACATATCCGTAGCGGGAAGCGGCTTCGGCTAGAGAAGCGAGGACATCCAGCTGGGCAATTCCCTGGGCCAGGGCCATAATCCCCTGGGCCTGCTGGCCAATTTGGTTGCACACCTGCCTGTAGAGGTCCCGCTCCAGCTCCAGGATGCGCTCTCGAGCGTTGAGTATAAGGGACTCGTACTCCTTCAGCTCCGGGGTGATAAACCGCTCTCCATTGACCAGGGTCTGCCTGCGAATATAGGTGTCGGGCACCCGGGCCAGGCTGGCCTTCCTGACCTCGATATAGTAGCCAAAGACCCGGTTGTAACCAACCTTGAGGGATCTGATACCCGTAGCCTCCCTCTCCTTGCGCTCCAGCCCAGCGATGAAGTCCCGGGCGTCACCCGCCCCGGAGCGCAGTTGGTCCAGGTCCGCCGAAAATCCCTTCTTGATGACGCTGCCTTCCCTAGGATCGCTGGAGGGCTCCTCGTCTATAGCCTTCTCCACCAGTGCCACCAGGTCGTCAAAGGGGCGTATCTCCGACTTAAGCCAGCTAAGGGCCCCCGTGTCCTCCTCCAACAACGTCAGCAACCCTGCTGACGTTTTCAGGCTTTCTTTCAGGGCTATGAGGTCACGAGGTACGGCCTTCCCCAGACGCACCCGGCCCATTATTCGCTCCAGGTCGGACACTTTAGAGAGGGCCTGGCGGGTTTCCTCCCTCCTCAGCAATCCCCCATGAAAAAAGGCCACCGCCTCCTGACGTCGCTCCAGCTCGTCTAATCGGAGCAGAGGTTGGCCAACCCAGCGTCTGAGGAGACGCGCTCCCATGGAAGTCCTAGTGAAGTCCAGCGTCGAAAGAAGGGAAAGCTCGCTGCCGCCCCATCGCCCTCCCCGAAATAGCTCTAGGTTACGGCTGCTCTGGGGATCTAGGGCCATGTAAGACGCTATCGAGTAGGTCTTGAGCGCGGAGACCTGCTCCACCGCCGCCGGCTGAGTATTGGAAAGGTACTCCAGTATAGCCCCCGCCGCTCCGGTGGCTAACGGCAGGTTCTCACAGCCAAAGGCCTCTAGGGTGAGGACCTGAAAGTGGTCCAGCAAAAGATTCTTGGCCCTCCCTGGGTCGAAGTCCCTTGGATCCAACGGCGCCGCCACCTCCACATTCAGGTCGGGCCACTCCGCCTGGCCTTCGGGGACCAGCAGTTCGGCAGGGGCAAGTCGATTTATCTCCGCAGCCACGCGGTCCGCGGCGAGCTGAGTAGCTGCATATTCACCGGTTGTTATGTCAATATAAGCCAGTCCAGCCTCCAGACCATCCACAACAAGGGCCGCCAGGTAGTTGTTGGCCCCTTGCTCCAGCATGGAAGGCTCCACCACGGTCCCGGGGGTAACCACCCGAACCACGTCTCGGTCCACCAGACCCTTGGAGGTGGTCGGATCGCTGAGCTGCTCGCAGATGGCCACCCTATGGCCCTTCTTAATCAGCCGCGCCAGGTAGGATTCGACGGCGTGGGCGGGGACGCCGGCCATGGGCACCCTAGTGCCCTTGCCCATGCTTCGGGAGGTAAGGACTATATCCAGTTCCCGGGAAGCGACTTTGGCGTCCTCGTCAAAGGTCTCATAGAAATCTCCCAGACGGAAAAAGAGAATGGCGTTGGGATAACGCTGCTTTATCCTGAGATACTGACGGCGTATAGGAGTCAACGGACCTCTCGCATCTGGGCTTTACAGGAGCATTTTACCTGAAACGCGGGGTAGTGGGAAACGGAACCGTAGAGATGGTTTATGTGAACAGTACCATAGTTTTTGGGGCAAAGGTGCCTGTTAAGGGCACTACATTGCAAAAACCCTACCTAACTCAATTGACTTTTGAAGAAACGCTACCCTATAATCCTATGAGTCTCGAAATGGGACGTTTTTGGCAGGTTGCCGCCGTAAATCCAGTCGGGTGTTGTGGGGAGTCGTTGGGGGGAATGGGTATCCTATTAGGAGGTAACACATGGAAGTAATTTTCTTAATCGTTTTACCAGCAGTTCTTTGGGCCCAGTCCTGGTATTTCTTGGATCTGTACACTAATACCAGAACCTTGGGCATGATCGCGGCCGCCGTGGCCATACTACTGGGCGGCATGGTGATATTCGGCGGAGGCAGCTTCCCTGCCCTGCATGGCGAACCTGCCGATGTCAGCGCCGTCCTAGGCGCCTTCATTGCCCTTTGGGCCATCTACGCCGCTATAGTGGCCGCAGTACACCTTGGAGGGTTTGACGAACGTACTCTTGGTCTCTACTCGCTTTTCCTAGCGGTAGTTTCCGTTCTGTACGTGGTCTACTTCTTCGCTGGTGGTGAGATTCTTTCAGATCCCAGCGAAGGCAACGTTGCGCACTGGCCCATGGGCATCGCGTCTTTAGGGTTAGCAGTAGTAGCCGGCCTGGCCTTCTTCTACCACGCGCCACCTTTCCCCAGGATCAGACACGTTGCCGGATGGGCTACACTGGTGGTCTCAGTTTTGACAGTTGTCATGGGCGGCCTGGTAATTCTGGGGATTCGGATCAACTAGTAAGCACGGTACCAACTTAAAACAGAACCAAAGACCAGCGGCAACCTGGTCCATCAAAAAAAGAGAGCCCCAGTAGATCTGGGGCTCTCTTTTTATTTAGCTTTGGGATGAACCTTATTCCTTCCAGAACCTCTCTTCCTTCACATTAAAACCCTTAGGCTTCAGACGTTCCTTTACATCCTCAATCATTCCAGGGTGCCCACAGGCGTAAACCAGGGTGGTTTCCGGCTGTAATCCTAGCTTCTCAATATATTTTTCGGCAATCTGATTTACCCTGCCGGTCTCTCCCTCCCAATCCTTGTTCCTCTCCTCCTGGGGCCGACTTACGGTGGGTAAGAAAAAGACGGTTTCCGGGTGTTCCCTCCCCATCTCTCCAAGCTCTTGATCGTAGACGAACTCGTCATAGAAGCTGGCCCCCTCCAGCACGTAGAAGCGGTGTCCCTGGGCTCCCCGATGAAAATAGCTCCTCAACATGCTCACAAATGGGGCTACACCTGTAACGGTAGCCAACATCAGATGGGAGTGATACTTCTCGTCAAGGGTAAATATCCCCTTACAGCGGGGACGGATACTCATCTGGTCGCCCTCCCTCATTGCCCACATGAGGGGAGTGAGGACGCCATCGGGCTCTGGCACAAGCTCAACGAAGATCTCCAGCTCAGGTTCGTGGGGCGCCGAGACTATGGAGTAGGCCCGCTCAACGCCATCCAGACCCAGGGTACAGTACTGGCCGGGCTTGAAGTCCATATCCGTCTCAGGCTTGAGTTTGATGACCATGAGGTCATGAGTAATGTCCCTCCGCTCCATCATAGTAGCTTTGGGCAGTACTAGCTGTTTTTGTACCATTTATCTCCCTAAACTCTCCTCCACCCCTCCTTAAATCATACTGCATCGGCCAGTGGCCTAGCTACCAACACCACTACGGGTTGGAGACCTTAATTAACCTGGCGCTGGTGACCTCCAGTCCCGGCACCCTAGACATAGGATCAGGATCCTGGCTGGCCTCCAACTCTACCATCAACTGTCCGAAGAGGAAGGTAGCGGATACGACGCCACGCTGGATACCATCGCGAAAGACTGCTCTGCCTCTAACGGCGCCCCTGTTGGTCTGTACCTCCACCACATCTCCCTCTTGGACGCCCAGCATTCTAGCGTCGTCCCGGTGCAGCTCGATGATCTCCTCCCTCTCTACACGGTTCTCTTTGCCCTTGATGACATCTATCTCTCTCTCTGACTGTAGCAACACCCGTCCCGGGGCAAAGACGAAGGGACGGTCCGACCCACTGTGGTCTATCTCAGCCTTCCTGAAATCGGGGGCCGGCATACGAGCTTTCCTAACAGTGAAACCCTCGGAGTATAGAGTGGGAGTGCCTTTGCTCTCGACAGTGAGGCAGGGCCACTGGAGCCCCCTGTACTCCTTGTCCGAGTAGAGGACCTGGGTTGGCAAAGGATTAGATACGTCGGGGCGGAATACGATGCGTCCTTCAGCTTCCAAGCGCCGGTGGGAGACCCCACCGTAGATAGGGGTGAGGCGCGCAATCTCGTCCATCACCTCGGCGGAAGAGGAGAAGTCAAAGCCCTTAGCCTGCATCCTCTGGGCCAGTTGGCAGATGGTCCGTTCCTCGGACCGGGCCTCACTGCTCTTGATGGAAACGACCGGCCTGATGGTCTGGATGCGACGCTCCAGGTTGGTAAAAGTGCCGGACTTTTCAGCAAATGTGGCCCTGGGAAGTACCACGTGGGCTCGCTGAGCCGCGGGACTGAGGAAGGTATCTTGCACCACCAGAAACTCCAGAGCCTCAAGGGCTGCTAAGCCGTCACCGAGCTCGCCGTTGTTGAGGTTTGGGCTGTCCCCGACTATAAACATGGCCTTTATTTGGCCCAGCCTGGCTTCATCGAAAATCTGTTGTAGACTAAGGCCGGGCTCCTCGACAATTCGACAGCCCCACTCTTCCTCGAACCTTCGTCGGGCACCGGCATCAGACACAGGAGCATAGCCAGGCAGAAGATGAGGCACGCAACCCACATCCCAGGCGCCCTGCTCATTGGCGCCCCGGCGCAGTGGGTAAATCCCTGAGAAGGCTTTGCCCAGGTTGCCCGTCAGGAGCGCCAACGATGCCAGTGCGTGTACGCAGTCCCGGTGCAGTTCCTCCGGAACGTTGTCCAACCCGTACACAATGGCCGATGGCTCAGACGGGGCATAAATCCGTACCGCCTTATCAATCAGGTCCCGGGATACACCTGACTCCTCAACCACCGCGTCGATGTCCACAGAGGCCAGAGCCCCACGCAGCGCTTCCAGACCCTCGCAGTTCTCATCCAACCACTCTCTCCGCTCCAGACCCTGGTCCAGAATCCCCTTGAGGATAGCGCCCAGGAGAAGCAGCTCCGTCCCTGGCCTGGGCCGCAGCCAGAGGTGGGCGTATCTGGTAAGCTCCACCTCCCTGGGGTCAATTACGATTAGCCTGGTGCCCTCCTTGACGGCCCTCTTGATGGGCACGCCAAGCACGTTGTGCTCCTCGGTGAGGTTGGCGTCAAAAACCAGGATACACTTAGCCTGTTCCAGCTCCCAGATGGGATTGGTGGCAGCGGCGTATCCCAACACCTCCTGAAGAGCCTCCGCCATAATCGGCCGGGTGTTGGAGGTCTGGTCCACGCTATTGGTCCCCATGACCACCCGAGCAAATTTCTGGGCCAGGTAGTGCTCCTCATTGGTGCTGTTAGGGGAAGTCAGCATGGCGAAGGAGGGACCCTTGTAGGGCTGAAGACGCTCAGCCATATAGTCCAAGGCCTCGTCCCAGGAGGCCTCTTCCAGCTTCCCATCGCGGCGGATGAAGGGCTTCTTCAGACGCTCCTTATGGTTGACGAAATCAAGGCCAAATTTGCCTTTAAAACAGGCCTGGCCCTTGTTAGCCGGAGAGTTAATCTCGGGAATGGAGCGAATAACCTTGCCAAATTGGTTCACCTCAAGGTTGAGCTGGCAGCCCACCGGACAGTGAGGGCAAATGGTCCGCTCCACCCGTTGGGCCTTCTCCCACTTATGATCGCTCTCAACCAGGGCCCCCACGGGACAAACGTCCAGGCAGGCGCCGCAGAACTCGCAGCCCGACTCCAGCAACGAGGTACCGAAGGATGTCCCTACGAGCGCCTGACCGGCCCGCTCGGTGAATGTAATGGCGTTGTCCCCACGAACCTCTTCGCAGACCCTTACACAACGACCGCATACGATGCAGAGGTTATAGTCCCGGTCATAGAACGGGTCGCCCGTCTCCACCGGAAGGTCCCGGTACTTGTATTCCAGAGGCGACTCCAAGCTCATACCCAGGTATCGCACCGTATCCTTGAGCTCGCAGCGCTCGTTTTTGGGACAGGTGACACACCGGTCGTTGACGGACACGTGGCGCAGGCAAATATCCTGGGGCCCGCAAAGGTCCACCCGATGGCAGGTGAGACAACCGTGGGGATGTTCGGCGATGAGCATCTCCATGATGTTGCGCCGCAGCTCGTGGACCTGGTTGGAGGTATTTTTGACCACCATTCCATCGGCCACGGGCAAGGTACAGGATGCGGGAAAGCCCGGTCCATTTTCCACCTCCACCACGCACATCCTACACGCGGCGAAGGGCTTCAAGCCGGGGTGATAGCAGAGGTAGGGAATATAGATGCCCGCTTCTATGGCAGCTTCCAGGACCGTCTGGCCAGGGCGGGCCATTACCTCAACGCCGTCGATGGTGATGGTTATCTGGTCGTCGGCCATCCAGCTACCTCCGTGCCCCGTCCGGGGAATACCAGGGACTGGGGCATTTCCCGGCGGCGCAGGTCTTGTCCCTCAAGTGTTGTTCAAACTCTTCCCTAAAGTAGCGCAGGGCCGAGGAGACAGGATTGAATCCCAGTTGACCGTGGCCGCACAGGGACCCAGCCTGCATGTTCTGGCCCACGGTTCGCATTAGCTCCAGGTCCCCTGACCTCCCTTCCAAGCGGCATATCCGTTCCAGCACCTCTAGCAGATGAGTCATGCCGGTACGACAGGGGAAGCACTTGCCACAGGACTCGTACTGGCAAAAGGCTATCAGAACCCGGGTGAGGTCCACCACGCAGGACTCCTCGCTGGCAGCGATAATACCGCCGGAGCCCATTATAGCTCCAGTTTGAGCCATAGCGTCGAAATCCAGGGGTATGTCCAGGTCATCGCTGCTGAGAACGCCACCTAGAGGCCCGCCCGTCTGAAGCAGCTTAAGCTTTTTGCCACCGGGAACGCCTCCGGCTAAATCGTCTACAACTTGCCTCAATGTCATACCCATGGGCACTTCGGCCATGCCCGTATAGGTCAGATCCCCCGAAAGGCACAGAATCGCCGTTCCGGTGCTGCGCTCCCGACCGATGCCGGCAAACCAGTCGCTTCCGCGGAGGACTATCTGGGGCACGTAGGCCAGGGTCTTAACGTTGTTGATGTTGCTGGGCTTGCCGAAGAGTCCCACCTGGGCTGGGAAGGGTGGCCGGTATCGGGGCATGGCCCTTTTGCCCTCAATGGACTCCATGAGAGCCGTCTCCTCGCCAGCGACGTAAGAGTCACCCGTAAGGGCCACCTCTATGTCAAAGCTGAAGCTAGAGCCCAGTATATTCTGCCCCAGGATACCCAACTCCCGGGCCTGGTCAATGGCGCACCACGTTCTGTCTATAGGGCCGTCATGGCCGTGGCGAATAAAGACGTAGCCCATGGTGGCTCCGGTGGCGTATCCCGCCAGGATTACGCCCTCGATAAGGCTATGAGGGTCGCTCTCAAGGATGCCCTTGTCGTTAAAGGCTCCCGGGTCTCCCTCCTCACAGTTAACCAGGATATACTTCACCGGGTCCTTGGCCCCGGCAAGGAAGTTCCACTTTGTTCCCGTGGGGAAGGCGGCGCCTCCTCGTCCCCTCAGGCCCGACTTGCTGACCTCCTCCCGGACCTGGTCGGGGGTCATCTCCGTCAGGGCTCGGTAAAGGGCGGCGTAACCATCGTTGGCAATGTACTGCCGTATGTCACAGGGATCGACATGACCCGCGTTACGCAGGGCGATGCGGTGCTGAGCCTTCATCATGGGATGGTCCGCCAGCCTGGGGATGTCGTCGGATCGGTCATCGCCAAGGGTACCAAGGGCGTAGGCCGCAACGGGCTTTCCGTTCACGATATGGGAGTCAAATATCTCTGGTACCTGCTCCGGGGTCACTCCTCCGTAGACCACCCTAGGCCCACGGGGCGTTACCACATCCACAAGAGGTTCGGCGTAGCAGGGGCCGAGGCAGCCGACCTCACTGATGGTAGCGCCGACGTTCCGCTGCTCCAGCTCGCTTGTAAGGGCAGCAATGACTCGGTCAGCGCCGGCGGCCTTCCCACAAAGGGCCGTGCCCACGCGGATCCAGGGTTTATCCCCCTGGGATAGCCCCTGCCATCTACGTATCGACAGGGCCCTCAGATCCTCAAAGTTAGGGGGCACCAGGACCCCCCACGGTCTGCCGCTCTTTTAGCTCACCCACGATCTGTGCGGCTCGCTCAGGGGTGATTCTGCCTATCAGATGGTGGTCCACGCTCATGACCGGGCCGTTGGCGCATGCGCCCAGGCAGGTGTTATATCTGAGGCTGATGGCGCCGTCATCGGTAGTGCCTTCGCCGGAGAGATCAAGACTCTTGAGCACCTCCCCTATTGCGTCCATAGCCCCAAGAACGTGGCAGGTCGGGCCCCAGCAGACCTCTACTCGATGTCGACCCGGCGGCTGAAACTGGAAGTTGGTGTAGAAGGAGGCAACGCCCCACACATCGTTGATGGTGGAGTCGGTGAAGCGGGCCACCTCCTCGGCGGCCTCCTGGGGAATATACCCCAACTCATCCTCCACGGCCAGAAGGCAGGAGAGGACTGTAATGGTCTTCGGCTTCTGGGAGTTGAGGGCCCGGTTGACGCGCTGTCGGAGACTCTCCGCCGTAGAGGTCACACGGCCTCCGTGGATTCGTGAATTTTCTAACTAACCGTCACAGAATGGTAGCACAGTGAATAGCAAGGTTCAATTAGTAACTACCAGAAGGGGCAGTGAAAAATTCTCCCGGGAGGCGGTCAGGCCAAAATCCCCTGAGAGAACCGCCTGGGGACTAGTGTCCGTGATCTTCCAGCACCATCCGGGCCACCTGACGCCCCAGTTTCACGCTGTAGTTGGTGCCCCTATCCTCGGGATATATCTGGGTTGTGTTGGCCAGATACAGACCAGGGATGGGCGTTCGGTTACTGGGAATCCGCTGGCTGTAGTTAACTCCAATGATGGGCTGAGCGGCGTCGACCTTGTGATGGTGGTATTCCTGAATCCAGGAACGGTCAAAGTCAGGGTTAATGCGCGGTAGGTGGGGTAGATACTCGTCCAGCAGCTCCTCGGGGCTCATCTGGTAGATCGGCTCGTCCGTTGCTGGATAGTTGGTCAGGTAAACGATGTGCTTTCCACCGTAAAGGGAGGGGTCCACGAAATTGGTCTGCTCGATAAGGCCCACGAAGGGCATTGAACGGTCGGCGATGTTGAGCCAGTACTTGGAGGTGAGGGGGCGGTCCAGGACCAGGATTGCCAAGACCGCCGATAGATAGGTAACGCCGGTTAGCATCTTCTGATAGTCCGCAGGCAACGGCGGAACCAAACGAGTAAATACGTAGGACGGTGTCGTGGCAATGACGGCATCATATTGCCGGACCTCCGGTGCGCTGCCGGGCGTCTCCACCTCCAAACCCCTGGCGCGCCCGTCCTCCATCACCACACGTTTAACCCCCGCTGAGATATGGACCTCGCCCCCCATCTCACGGATCTTGCGGTCCAGCACATCAAATATCTCTCCGAAGCTGCCAATGGGGTAGCCCAGCTTCTCCTTGGCCCAGATACGTTCTCTGGACGACACCCTGAGGTAAATCTTCCCCCAGAGCCAGGCCATGCTGACCTCGTCGTAGTGCTTCCCAAACTTGCCACGAAGCATAGGTTCCCATATCACCTGATAGGGACGTCTGCCCACTCGCTTCTCAAGCCACTCCCGGGCTGTTACGCCCTCAAACCTGCGCCAGTTCCTGGTCTTTTGTAGGTAGAGAGTCACCAGCCCCAGACGGAGGCGGTCAAGAAGGCCCAGGGGCCTGAAGGTTAGAAGGTCCTTGGGTGAAGCGAAGTTCCACACCCTGTCCCCATGAAATAGACCTACTTTGGACTCTATCCAGTGGAGCTTTGGGCCTAGCCCCAACTCGTGGATGAGGTTGACAATATCCTTGTCGCTTCGGAAGAGATGATGGTAGCCTTTTTCCAGCCGACCCCCGCCTACCTCAAAGGTAGAGGCCTGTCCTCCCAGGAAGGGGGCCCGCTCAAAGACCTGGGCCTGGTGACCCCGCAGCCCCAGCTCATAGGCCGCTGCCAGCCCCAGGGCGCCACCGCCGATTATTCCTACCTTCATTGCTCTTCTCGTTCCTGGGCGACAAGCCCGCCGTCAGCCACCGGATACGTCGAGGGTGCGCCCTCCTCTCGACCGATCAGGCGAGACAGGGGAATATGCTCAAACCACAGATACAGCAACCCCAGGACCGTCACAGGCACAAGGAGCGCCACATGGACCAGTAGGGCGAAGGCTCCTGCCACACCCGCCCCAACGCCCACCAGGGTTAGGGCCGCCGCGGCAGGAAACTCAAAGGTGCCTACAGAGCCTGGAGACGAGGGAATGGACGTGGCCAGGTTGGAAGCCGCTGTAACTAGAAGTATCACTGGGATTATCAGGATGGCGGGACTGAAGAAGTCGAGCAGGTCGAAGGAGAGAGCTATCATAAGATACATGGAGCCCTCTAGAAGCCACACCGGGAGGGACAGCAGAAAAAGACCTGGGTGGCGTCTGGGCTCCCGCAGGACCGACAACCCCTGAATAAAAAGACCGATAAGTTCCCTTGCCTTAGGGCGCAATTTGGCTGGAAGAAGGTTTGCAAGCCTTTCGATAAAGGCACCAAACCTGGGGTTAATGGCCACCAGGGTAAGAACGGTGATGGCGGCAATAAAAACCAGGGCGGCTACCACGCCCAGGATGGCCCAGGACACCGCAGAAGTGGTCCCGGCGTCGTCCACCA
Source organism: Chloroflexota bacterium (assembly GCA_027294635.1). Taxonomy (GTDB): domain Bacteria; phylum Chloroflexota; class Dehalococcoidia; order Lucifugimonadales; genus JAPULR01. The sequence goes on from JAPULR010000207.1 coordinate 12,261, forward strand.
GACCGCTGAATATCAAAAAGGGTACCGCCACCGCCGCCAGGAAGAGAAGGGTCAGGCCATCGTAGACCCGCTCCACGACTATCGTAGCCAGGCCCGTACTGGTACTTAACCCCTCCCTTTGGCGAAGGTAATAAGCACGGGCCACCTCACCCAACCTGGCAGGAAGCAAGTTATTGGCCATGTATCCTACCGTGACCACCGGAAACAGGCGCGAGGCGCCAATTTTGCGCACGGGTGAAAGGAGGTACCGCCACCTGAGGGTCCGGAAAAAGACCGCCAGGAAATAGAGCATCACCGCCGGCGCGAGATACTGGTATTTGGCGTCGGTCAAAGCATCGGCCACGTCTCCTATGTCAACAGTGACAAGGAACAGGAAAACAAAAACCAGGCTTACCGCCAGGCCCAACCAGAGTCGCCGGCTTTTAAGCAACTACCTTCGTCTCCACACACAACCCTCTACTAATAAGCAATCGGCCACCAAAAAGTATAGCCTGGGTGAGTTGAGGCCACAAGAAACCTGCCTTGATATGGTCGTTCTTGAGTCCGATAGACCAGATCCCTCGCGATTGGTTTCGATTAAATTCTGTCGGCCTCGTCTTGGCATGGGGTCTAGCTCCACCGACCGAATCAGGAGCCCTGGGGCAGGTAGGTAAAGAATTTAGAGTCCCACCAGTCGCTTGAAAGCCTGCGATGGAGCAGATAATCCACGGCGCCCTTCCACGACTCCATATCGGTGATCTTGTCCTTCGCGAACCCGAAATCCTTTCGTACTTCCTGCCATAAGGTCTCCTCCTGTCGGTTCTCGCCCGGCCTCCGGTAGCTCTCCGGAAACCAGAGAAGGTCTCTAAAAGGTCCTTGTCGGTCGTATGCTAAGAGGTGCTGGGCGTCCCTTCTGCTGTGGGATTCCAGTAGTACCAGGCCTGTGGCCGAAGGGGTCTGTTCCAAAGGAGTGCACCAGTCCACGTATCCGTCTTCGCTCTCGTCCTTGTAGCAGCGGTACTCAACAAAGCCATCGTTCCGTACGTACCAGTTGAAGGGGTACCAGATCTCATAGTCCACCTGAATCCGCTCGGAAGGGTCTTCCAGGAAGGGTTGCTGGCGCAGGTCAGTCACTAACTGCCGAACGTCTTCGCTGGCCCCGGCGTAGACCAGCATCTCCACGGGCCCATCACTGCTGTGATATGTGGCCCTGAACCCCACAAAAGCGGAGAATCCCAGGAGCAGCACCGCCATACCCAGAGTCACGAGGCCGAGGCCCGCGGCAGGCTTAGCTCTGTACAGAAATACGACAATCGCCGCCCCCAAAGCGGCTGTTACCCCCACAGCCGCCCAACCGGACAGGGACTCTACCTTGCCACTATCCAGGAAGTGCTGCAGCAGATAGATGCCCGCCGCGAGAAAGAGGGGCGCAATCAGGAGCAGCGACACATTGAGGCTGGGCAGAAGCCGCCGCCACGGGAGGTTTTCTATGAGGTCACCCATCAGCTTGGCCGAGAGGATAATAAAGGGAACGGTGATGTTGACTATTAACCAAGGCATCTTCTCGCTGGCAATGGTGTAGATAAGGAAGGTGCCCACGGCCCAGAAGACCAGGAAAAGCCCCAAGAAACCTCCCTTCCTTAGGTAGTATAAAACGCCTACTACACCCAGGAGAAGGGGTAAAAACTCGTAAACGGAACCAAGGACAAAGTAGTAGTACCAGGGCTGGTTGCCACGGGCCACCTCCTGCTGGGCGAGCCAGTAGCCCATACTCTGCCATACTCCGGTGAAGGCGCCGCCAAACCTGGTGCACACGGTCTCTACCGCGGTATTGAGGGTCTGGGGACATTCCGAATAGGGTCTGCCCACAACGCTGAAGAGACTTGTATAAAAGGTGAACCAGATGCCGTAGAAGATGCCCGCGCTGATGAGCCAGACCCGCCACCTCCACATGAGACCCAGGGCCGCCGAAAGGGCCGTTACACTTCCAAGAATGGCCCCAACGATGATATAGTTACGGGCTATCTCCAGGTCTGTGAGGGCCAGTACGGCGTAAGCCAGGGCCGCAAGGGCCGTCATCAGAAGAATGGCGACAACGTATCTAACCCTGTGCCTGAGGACGACTATTCCCCAAACCCCCACCACGGCCAACCCTCCCAAGATGATGGCATCGGCAAAACTGGGCAGGTTTATCACCCCGAAGTTGACGAAGGGCTCCGACCACAGGGGCAGGCCCACGGGTTTGCCGGGCTCACTCCCAGAATAGGCCAGCACCACCCCTTCTGAGCCGGAGCCCTGGAAAACAGAGGTCAACGCCGCCCACTGGGGCAAGGTGAGGGTACCCATAAGGAGCAAGAAGACGGCAGGACCCGTGAAGTCGGATAGGCGGATTCGGCCCATAAGCCAGGGGACGATCTCCGTAAGTGACAGCACAAAGAGAAAGAGCCCAAAGATGGCCACGATGATGTAAGCCGACTCCTTGGTAGCAAAGGCCAGGGCCAGGACCGCCGCCGTCATATACAGGTAGCGGTTCTTACGCTCGTTGAGGTAACGCCACATCAGAACAAAGAGGGCCAGCGCCCAAAAGGCCATGTAGATGTCGTTTCGGGAGTACCGACTGAAGTATAGAAGGGCCGGCGAAAGGGCCAGCATGACCGCGGCAATCAGGGCCGCCGGACGGCCCAGGTAGTCCCGCAAAAAGTAGGGCAGGGCCACCAAGGCGGCGCCGAAGAGGGCATAGGCTAACCGGACGGTGTAGTCGCTGTCCCAGAAGATGCCGAATACGGCGGAGTTGAGAAAGAACTGCAACGGCCCGTGGATCCACGGCTCGTGACGGAAACCGTCGCCGGTGAACAGCTGCCAGCTGTAAAAGGCGTGGAGGCTCTCGTCGTAGTGAATGGGTCTCGCGCCCAGGTCCCACAGGCGCAGGCCCAGCGCTACCATGACCACCCCTCCAAAGAGGGCCAGATACCAGGTAATCCTCGGCTTCCTGACAGGCGGAAGCCAACGCCCAATTGTGTTCAGCCTGCTAGCTATCACGTTTTCCCATTTCTACAGAGGTTCAATCCTCTCATAGACGATTACGTTGCCGCTCTGAAAAAAGACCTTCATTAGCCGCGAGAAATTCTCCTCCTCCAAAGAACCGTACTTGGCCCTCTCTCTGGACCCCAGGTATACGTAACGAATCTCATACTTATCCAGCAGGGCCTGGACCTCCTCCAGGTCGCCACTCTGATATATGGCGGCCACGTCCTCTTCACGGCCGGCGAAGGGCTGACTTGAACCTCGCCACTGGAGCTCATGGCCCGGCCAGTTTAAGGGTGAGGGCAGGCCGGTGCTGGCGGCGATACGGCCGTGGTCAGTGTAATCACCTCCAACGGCCTCTACAATCCGGCCCCTGGGCGCTTCGTCCCGCAGCTCTTTAATGGCATCGTACTCGTCGGGGTCGAACTTCTGGATAAAGGCCAGGCCGTCAAGGGTAGGAGAGTCGTTGGAACTCTTCATTCGGTCAAGGGCCGCCCCCGCTGGATAGTAGAAGGAGGCCATAAGAAGAAGGGCCACCGCCCCTACCAAGGCGTGACTTCCCAGCCTCAAGGATAGCGATTTAGGCCTGGGGCGGGAAAACCAGTAGTACACCCCAAAGGCCGAAGCCACCGCCAGCAGCAGCCACGCCTGATAGTAGAGCTTAAAGACCGTGTTCATCCTCAGGGGCAGGAAGTCTTTAAGATAAAACAGCTCGGCTCCCATGAGCAGATAAAAGGCCAACGATATGAGAGCCAGGCTGAAAACCAGGGGCGTGGGCCCATGCCGCGCCCGCACCAGGGCGCTGTACATAGACAACCCCACGATCAGCAAGAGGGGGAGGAGCTTTCCAAAGCGAGAGCCCACCATAGCCAGGGAAGACCCAAGTCCATCATCAAAGAGCTCAAGGAAGAACACTAGCACTCCCCAGAGTACGATGGGCAAAAACGTCAAGACTACTGTCAGGGCCAGTATACCCTCGCTCCCTTTATCGGGCCTCGGCACGCTCCAGAGCTGCCTTATCAGCAGAGAGGCAGCAATGATTAGAAAAAAGCCCCAGACAAGGATGAAGAAGAAGGGCCGGGTGCTCACGTCCCGCAGAGGCAGAATGCCTGATGCCTGGCTCTGCAAGTTGATGTAGAAGGGCAGGAATAGCAGTACGGCCACCACCAGGATAGGAACGCCTACAGCAAGCGAAGAGAGCACAGCCCTCCCGATGTTTGGCCCCCAGTGCCTCAAGGCTCGGATAAAAAGTACTCCAACAAAAAGGGCGGCAAAGACGGGTATGTCCCATATATTGACAAAGGCCAGTGCCCCCAGAGAGAGGGCCAGGGCCAAGGATTCCCAGGGGTTGCGCCACAGCCAACCCAAGCCCGGAGGCTCGTTCGACAAAAGAAAATTAAGGGATAGAGAAAGGCTAAGAACCAGGAAGGGCAGGGACATTACATGGGCGTGAAGGTCCCCCAGAAGGAAGCTGAAGAAGGGAAACTCGGAGATGGTGAAGTCCAGGCTCTGGCCATCCTGAACGGTGTCTATAACCCGGGTGGAATGCCACCACCAGTTAAAGTCCTGAGGGAAGAAACTGGCCCCTGCAGCGGTGGACCGCGACAGGTCCTTGATGGACACCCACTGCCAGAACCCATCGGACCCCCAGCCGCGGGCCTGGACGAAGTCTAGCACGCCCACCAGGTTGCTGATTAGGCCAATGAACACCGGAGCAGCCAGGGCAAAGAATATGGCCCTACCCCTTCCCGCTCCTGCCAGGCGTATCAGATTGTAAACCAGTCCGTAAGCGGCGATGGATACCAGGGCGGGTATAAGTACTACGGACAGGTTGTAGCTCACGCTGGAGGTTATTCCCGTTAGCTTTGTCAGGCCGCCCATGGCCAGATGGCCGAAGTAGTAGTAGCTAATGGAGTTGCCGGAGAGCCACATGTCCTCTGGAGGAAAGCTTTCGCTGCGTAGGATGGCGTTGAGGAAACCGAAGTCCATAGGCTTTTCGGTGTGGTTTATAGCCGGCACCTGGGCCACAATGACAACCCACATAAAGAAGATGCCCAGGAAGATCGCCTCCCCCGCAAGAAGGTGGAAGCGTTCCCTCCAGAGAAAGGCGCCTATCTGTCTAAATTGCCGCCGCAGAACCAGGGCTGAGACCAGAGTAATAGCCAGAAGTATGCCGATGAGGGTAAATCCACTGTTGGAGACCAGACCCGTTAGGCCCAGTATCCACAGTAGATAGGTAGACAGCAGAAGACCGAACACCTTGCTTAGGGTCGCGCCTCTGTCGGGAAGGCGCTTGAACACGTAGTAGGCCAGGGGAAAGGCGATAAGCCCCAGGATCTCAACCACCAGGAGCCACAGGACAAGATTAGCCACAGGTCACTCTACCAAGACTTGCGGTGGCCTTTAGTTGACAGGGGCCAGCAGAGCCTCGATGAACTCCTCTGGGTTAAAGGGAGCAATGTCTTGAATCTGCTCGCCGGTGCCAATGTACTGAATAGGAAGTCCTAGCTCCTTTTTAATAGCCAGGGCTATACCCCCCTTGGCTGTGCCGTCCAGCTTGGTTAGGAACACGCCGGTGCAGCTTACCGCCTCGGTAAAGGCCCGGGCCTGGGCCAGGCCATTGTGACCAATGGTGGCGTCGAGGACCAGCAGCACCTCGTGAGGCGCCTGGGGATCAAGGCGGTTGACCACCGACCTGATCTTCTTCATCTCCTCCATGAGATTGGTCTTGGTGTGAAGGCGTCCGGCTGTGTCTATGATTAAGACCTCACCGCCCCTTGCCCTGGCGGCCTTAAAGGCGTCATAAGCCACGGCGCCGGGATCTGCTCCCTGGCTATGGGCTATAACATCTACGTCTACTCGTTGTCCGAGGATTTGCAGCTGATCGATGGCGGCAGGTCGAAAGGTGTCGGCGGCGGCCATGATTACCTTGTTGCCCATCTGCTGATAGTGGGCGGCGAGCTTGGCGATGCTGGTGGTCTTCCCAACGCCGTTCACTCCAACCACCAGGATCACGTAAGGTGAGGCTTCAGACTTATTACCGTTCAGACCGTTGGGGCTTTGACCGTTTGAGGCCAAGACAGAAACCAGCTCTTCTTTGAGGGCCGAGAACACCTCTTCCGGTTGCCGCAGAGACTCGTTTTGGGCCCGCTTCCTCAACCCCCCTATAATGGCGAAGGAGGTGTCAACGCCAACATCCCCTGAAATAAGCACCTCCTCTAACCTCTCCCAAAGGGACTCATCCAGATCGGAGCTTCGCAGGATGCCCATGATACGGCCAAACCAGGCGCCACGGCTCTTCTGGACCGCCGCCTCAGTTTTCTCCCTGGTCTGCTCGTCGCTTCGCCTAAAAAATCTAAGCATAGCTGCCTTATCGTTGTGAAGCTGAGGAGGAGGTAAAAGCTTCTATCGCCCTGCTAGCCGCCCCTCGCTCGGCGTCCAGCTTCCTCTTGCCGCTACCGCTGCCCAGAACCCTATTCTCCACCAGCACTTCTACTGTGAATGTTCGGCTGTGATCTGGCCCCTCTGCATTAACCACCCGGTAGTGAGGAGGCTCGCCGCCCCCAGCCTGAACCATCTCCTGGAGCTGGGACTTGGGGTCCTGAGGGGCTCCGGATTTTTCCGCCCGTTTAATTTCATCGGCCACGAGATCCAGGATGAGAGTCTTGGCGATATCGGCCCCTTGATCGAGGTGGACGGCGCCTATCAATGCTTCCAGAGCGGCGGCCAGGTTGGAGTCCCTACACCTTCCTCCGCTGGCTTCCTCGCCCCGGCCCATATCAAGATAGTCGCCCAGACCCAACTCTGCAGCTATACAGGCCAGGGACCTTTCTTGGACCAGATGGGAGCGAAGCTTCGTAAGCTCCCCCTCCGACAGTTCAGGATACCGTTGGAATAGCTCCAGGGCGGTAACCGACCCTAGAATAGCATCCCCAAGAAACTCCAACCTTTGGTAGGAGGCCGCACGTAGGCCGGGATTCTCGTTGAGGTAGGAGGGGTGTGTTAAGGCCTCAACTAGAAGGCTGGGCCTGTTAAACGCCAGGCCCAGCCTTTGTTGAATCCTGTCCGTTTGCGACAACCTATCTCTTATGAGGCCGGCTTGACGCCCGCTGGCCACGGTGGCTGGGGACGCTTGATCTCGCCAATGTTGACCCATTGGGACATCAGCTTGGTGAGACTGTCGTAAATCTCCACCGCATCTTCTTGGGAAGGATAGTACATCTTGAGGAAGGCTGAACCGCCATTGGGAAAGACAAAGGTGGGAACGCCAAAAGCGCCGTATTTCTCCGTCGCCTCCGTATGACTGTCGGCTATCGTCTTGACAACGGAAGGGTCCTCCATATCTTCCCTAAGCCGGGAAATGTCTAACCCCGCGCTCTTGGCCGCGTCCAATATCACGTCAAGGTCCGTGAGGTCCTTGCGGTCCACGTGACGGGCCTCCAACAGGGCCATATGGAAGGCGTCGTACACGGCTTCTCCTTGCCGCATAGCGGCAATACCGGCCTTGAGAGCCAGCATCCCACGAACGTTCTCCTCTGCCGGTCGCTCCCAGGCCTTCCAGTCAGGGCCTTCCTTGCTGTTAGCCTGCGCTAGAACAAAGGGTCGCCATTCGATGTTAGGGCGCTCCCCCTTCCCCTTCTCCACACGTCGCAACCACACGGTCGCGTTATACACGTAAGGTCAGGTATAGTCGTAAAATACCGTTATCTTGTCCTCTGCCATCACGCCCTCCTTTGGAAGAATTGTATCCACAGCCATAGCAAAAGTCAAAGAAATCTAGCTTTGGCAGCCCCAAATCCTGGCCCATCTCCATTGATCTGCTCCGTACACTGCGGGCTTCTGATGTGCGTAACACCATCCAATGGCCGAAGCCCAGACGCCAGGCGTGATATAATTCCACCTGGCCATGTCCCAAAGGCGCTCATCTCAATCACCAGCTAGCCTCCTCACCTCCCTCCGAAGCTCGCTCTCTCCCTCCGCCAATAGCCTCCTGAAGGCTTCAAAGGAGGGAGCTTCTCGGTTGGATATGCCTCTGTACCTTGTGGGGGGGCCCGTAAGGGACATGCTCTTGGGACGGACGTCGGCAGACCTGGACCTGGTGGTTGAGGGGGATGCCACCAGGTTGGCCACCGAGGTAGCACAAGACCTAGCGGCCGAGGTTGTCACCCACCGCCGATTCGGCACGGCCACGATAAAGGTTGACCAGCAGCGGCTGGACCTGGCCACCGCTCGCCATGAGACCTACTCTCGCCCTGGAGCCCTGCCCAAGGTGACGCCTGGCTCAATCAATGAGGACCTACGTCGGCGCGACTTCACCATTAACGCCATGGCCCTGGGTCTCTCCGACCCCCGTACGGGAGAGCTCCTGGACCCATTAGCAGGCACGGCAGACCTGGAGCAAGGCCTGATTAGAGTAATGCATCCGGGAAGCTTTCGAGACGACGCAACTCGAATTTTCCGAGCGGTCCGCTACGAGCAACGGCTGTCCTTTCGCCTGGAGCCTGACACCCAGAGATACCTTACTCAGGCATTGGATGAGGGCATGCTGGCCACGGTGAGCGCCGATCGTCTCCGCCGGGAGCTGGGACTCATGTTATCGGAGGAACAGCCCCTTCAAGCGCTGATGAGAGCCGGAAACCTCGGAGTCCTGCGGAGCCTGTACAGACCCCTGGGAAATGCTTCCTGGCTTGGTAGTTTCTCCCAAAGCAGAGAGCGAACCCAACCTCTTGTACTGGTGGCTGCATTAGCCTACCCATTGACCCCCAATGAAGGGGAGGCCTTTATTTCACGCCTCAATATGCCCTCCCGCTGGGCGGCAGTGGTACGAGACCTCACCCAACTAAAGGTGTTGCAAGATTCTTTGGCGGCACCGCAGCTATCCTCCTCATCCCTGTATCACCTGCTGGAAGGCCGTTCCATCGCTAGTATTAGCGCCCTTCTTCACCTCACCCCCAGCCCTGTGACGCAAGAGCGATTAACGAATTACCTGGAGCACCTACGCTATGTAAGGCCCGTCTTACGGGGCAAGGACCTGGTATCTCTAGGCGTGCCCCAGGGTCCCAAGGTAGGGCAGGTTTTGCGCCAGCTCAAGGACGCCCGCCTGGAGGGCCGCGTGACCACCCGGAGGGAGGAGGCCGACCTCGCATTGAAGTGTCTGGCGGCCAGGGAGGGCTAAGGAGCTATGGAGGAGCAAACCTGCGTTGTTTGTGGCAGCATTGTGGACGACCTTGGGCTGGCCTCTTGCCAATACTGTGGTGGGCCCTTCCACCAGCCGTGGAAGACGGGGGACGATGGACCTTGTGGCCGCATCGTCAGCCACGGTGAGGCGTTAGCTCTCGCCTATATATGCAACAAATGCTACAGCGAAACCGAGGAGTAGATGAAGGCTGCAACATGAAAGCCGTCTTTATTGAGGGCCACGGAGGACCCGAAGTCCTCCGCTACGGGCAGCGGCCCGAACCCGCCATCGCTGACCATGAGGTGAAGGTGCGCGTCAGAGCCGTTGCCCTGAACCGGCTGGATACTTATGTCCGTGCAGGGGTACGGGGCCAGCGCAAGCAGTTCCCTCCTCCACTGATTCTGGGAGGAGACTCGGCGGGCGAGGTAGTATCGGTGGGGGACCGGGTGACGACACTACAGGTGGGCCAGAGGGTGGTAATAAACCCCCGCATCTCCTGCGGGACGTGCTCATTCTGCCTCTCCGGGGATGACGACCTGTGCTCCAGCTTTCGATTCCTGGGCAGCGACGCCGACGGCAGCTACGCCGAGTTCGTATCGGTCCCGGCGGCCAATGCGTATCCCATTGCGGACCAGGTTTCCTTTCAAGAGGCCGCCGCCGTGCCAACGGTCTACCTGCCCATATGGAACATGCTCATCCGAAAGGCCCAGCTCAAGCCCTGGGAGACGGTCCTGGTGCTATCGGCCTCGGCGGGTGTGGGCACCGCCGCCATACAGGTAGCCAAAAACATCATCGGCGCCCGGGTTATAGCCACCACCAGCAGTCAGGAAAAGGCGGCCAGGGCACTGGAGTTAGGGGCGGACCACGTTATCAACTACACCTCTGAAGACATTACCGCACGGGTAAAAGAGCTTACCGAGGGCCAGGGGGTGGACGCAGTGGTGGACCACGTAGGGGCCCAGTTTTTTGAGGCGGCTTACAACTCACTGAAGCGTGGAGGACGGTACGGCGTCTGCGGGGTCACAACCGGGTATCAGGCCCAGCTTCAGTTGGGCACCCTGTTCACCAAGCAGCTACGGGTCTTTGGGGTGTACATGGGGTCCAAGGAGGACATGCGGCAAATCGTGGAGATGCTGAACCAAGGGAAGATTAAGCCTGTCATCCACCAGACCTTCCCCCTGAACCAGGCCGCCGAGGCCCACCGCGCCATGGAAGGCCGGAGCTTCTTTGGAAAGCTTGTGCTGACCCCCTAGAACTTGCCACTGCCCGCGTTGACCGTCCATTGGACCTCTGCTAAACTCCCAGCACCTCCGAGGATGTGCTCCTACAGCTCTCTAATCATCTATCCCCCACGGTGAGATAAATTATGATCTACGAAGTGCGTACTTATTCCATCAAGCCCGGTGGGGTGGCCGAGTTCGAGAAGCGGTTCGGCGAGGCCCTTCCCCACCGCACGAAGTACTCTCCCCTTGGCGCTTTCTGGCACACCGAGATTGGACCTCTAAACGAGGTAATCCACGTCTGGCCCTACGAAGACCTGGAGGCGCGGACACGGATTCGAGAGGAAGCCGCTAAGGACCCCCACTGGCCCCCTGACGCGGCAGAGCTAGAATTGGATACCCGTAGTGACATCTTTATCCCCGCGCCATTTATGCGGCCTCTGAGTCCACAAAAGCTGGGAAACATCTACGAGATGCGGACGTACACCTTCCGGGTGGGCACTATGGGTGAGGTGCTGAAGCGATGGGGAGAGTGCGTACCGCACCGCGAGAAGTTCTCTCCTCTGGCGGCCTGCTGGTACAGCGAGCTTGGAGAGCTTAACAAGTTCGTCCACATCTGGCCATACAAAGACCTGGCCGAACGGGACCGCATCCGCGCCGAGGCTGTGAAAGATCCCCACTGGCCACCTCCCACCAGGGAGTTCATGGTCAAAATGGAGAACAAAATTCTGATTCCCGCCGAGTTCTCGCCCCTGCGGTAACAGGTTAAAACCGGCTACTCCAGCTCCATCAAGGGCGCGTGGATGTTGACCTGCTGAAGGGGCTTCACGTATATCTTTTTCACTGTCCCCGCCCGAGGTGCGCGAATGCTCTGCTCCATCTTCATCGCCTCAACAACACACACCTCATCACCAGCGACAACCTCACTACCGGGTTTGACCTTAATGGCCAACACCTTTCCGGACATGGGAGAGCTTATCGTCCCACCGTTGGTCTGGGTAGACGCGGCAGAACCTGGGGGTGTTGGCGGAGATGATGGAATCTGAAGAGGTACCCTTGAGGGACTCACAGGCGTCCTGCGAGTCGGTGTCCCTTCCACCTCTACCAGGTAGGTCTCACCCTCAACGGTCACCTTGGCCGGGGAGCCTAAGGGTTCCTCTACTTCAACGGTGTACCAACGCTGCCCAACCTTGACCCGGACCCGCTTTACCGCCAACTCGATCTCCCTGCCTGCCTGGAGGCCATCTGCTCAGAGCGTCCGTAGATTCTCCAGGGGCTGGCTCCGTGTCCATTGCCATCAGCGAATGGGTGAGAGGCCCCGTTACTGGCGGCGATGAGAGCTACCGCCGTAGCGGCGGCCAGCTCCCTTCTGCTTGCCTCGCTTTGGGTTTCCGTACCCATGGGGCCTAACGACTCGTCGGAAGGGTGCTGCAGCTTGGAGACCAGCCAGGTGTCGTAGACGCCCGAGACAAACTCATCGCTCTCCACCACGCGGCGTAGGAAGGGTATGTTAGCGCTAACCCCCTCGATCTGGTAGGCCTCCAGGGCCGCAGCCAAGCGAGCCCTGGCCACCTCACGGGTCTCCCCCCAGGACATTAGCTTAGCCAGAAGAGGGTCGTAGTAGATACCCACTTCATAACCGATGCCTATGCAACCGTCTATACGGATATGATCATTGATTCCCGGTTCGTGGAGCGCAGTTATGATACCGGCGGAGGGTAAGAAGGTGTCAGGGTCCTCAGCGTAGATACGGGCTTCCATAGCGTAGCCGTTGCTCTTGATGGACTTCTGCTTGAAGGGCATCTTCTCCCCAGCGGCGATGCGCAACTGCATCTCCACCAGGTCTATGCCGGTGATCATCTCGGTGATGCCGTGTTCCACCTGGAGCCTCATGTTCATCTCCAGGAAGTAGAAGTCCCCGTCCGTGGATACCAGAAACTCAACGGTGCCAGCGTTGGTGTAACCGATATGCTTGGCCAGCTTTAGAGCGTTCTTGGTGAGGGACTTACGGAGCTTGGAAGTCAGCTTTATGGAAGGGGCGATCTCCAGAATTTTCTGATTCCGCCGCTGCACCGAGCAGTCCCGCTCAAAGAGATGTATCGTCTTGTAGTTCTCATCGGCAAGAATCTGGACCTCGATGTGAGAAGCGTGCTCCAGGTACCGCTCAAAGTAAAGGCGTCCGCTGCCAAAGGAGTTCTCCGCCTGATGGCGGGCCCGCTCAATAAGGGGCTCCAGCTCCTCGGGAGAGTAGACTATCTGCATGCCTATGCCGCCGCCGCCAGCGACGGCCTTGACCATTAGAGGGTACCCCAGCTTTTTCGCCCGTTTCAGGGCGCTGCCGTCACCAACGGCGGTGTTGGTGCCCGGAAGCACCGGAAGGCCAGCCTTTTGGGCAAGCTTACGGGCCACAACCTTATCCCCCATGGTCTCCATTACTTCCGGCGACGGCCCTATAAATTTGACGCCAGCCTTGCGGCAGGCAACGGCGAAGGCGGCGTTCTCCGAAAGGAATCCATAACCTGGGTGGATGGCCTCGGCGCCGGAGGTTTCGGCCACTTCAACTATCTTGACGATGTTGAGATAGCTCTCCGATGGAGGCGCCGGCCCTAGAAGGTAGGCTTCGTCGGCCATGCGGACGTGGAGGGCGTCTCTGTCGGCCTGAGAGTAGACGGCCACCGTCTGCACCCCTAGTTTTTGGCAGGTGCGAATAACCCGACAGGCTATCTCGCCCCGATTGGCTATAAGAATTTTGCTGAACACGAACCTTACCCCCAATTATACATCTTTGGCTTCAACCCCTAGGTGCGCTGCTTTCGCTCTTTTGTCGCCCAACCTGGTCCATGAACGCCCTGGACCGCACCTCTCTGTCCAGCCAGTAGCGGGTTGCCCCATCCAAAATCGAACGAAGCTCCTGATGGAGAGAATCGGATACCTGAAGACTCGACGAATTGGGCTCCAGGCTCCGGTGGAAGTGACGCAAGACCTTTAGAGCTTGAAGGGAGAGTGGAGCAATGCGCGCTCCTGTAGGCACGCACCCTGAGCAGAGCACCCCTCCCAAGTCAATGCTGAACCGGTGATCGCTGGGAAGGATCTGCTGACGGCATTCCACACACCGGTACAGCTCAGGCATAAACCCAGTAACTTGCAGCAAGCTCAACTGGAAATGAGGAACCGTTGCGTTGTCCTCTGGAGAGTCCTGTACCGCACGCAGCGCATCCAGGAACAGACTATACAAAGGTGGGTTGGCGCCATCCTCTATCGCGAAACCGTCCACCATCTCAGCCAGGTAGAAGGCCTTGGCAGTGGACTCAAGGCCGCTCTTCATAACATTGAAGGCTTCCAAGCTATGGGCCTGAGTTATGGTGTCCAAATTACGACCTTTGGACAGGGCCAGGTCTACCCTGGTGAGGAGCTCCAGGTGACCCATCTTCCTGCTGGTCAGCTTTCGGGCGCCCCAGGCCATAGCCCGCAGCTTTGAGCCATCCCGCGTCAAAAGGGTGACCAACAGGTCTCCCTCCCCCAGTGGAGCCGACTTGAGGACAACCCCCTCGACCCTATAAAGCCTGCTCGCCGCCACGCTAAAGCTCCCGACGGCCCTGGTAAGCCTGGCTCAGCGTAACCTCGTCGGCGTACTCCAGATGGCCGCCGACTGGAAGGCCTCGGGCCAGGTTGGACACTTTTACACCCAAGGGACTAATGAGACGATGAATATACATGGCCGTGGCGTCACCCTCAAGGGTGGGGTTGACCCCAATAACTACTTCTTTGACCGAACCATCCTCCAACCGAGGCAAAAGCTCCTTAATTCTCAAATCCTCTGGGCCCACTCCGTTCATGGGAGAGATAACGCCGTGAAGGACGTGGTAGAGGCCACGGTAAAAGCTGGCCCGCTCCATAACTAGTACGTCCAGAGGCTCCTCCACCACACAGATAAGGCTTCTATCGCGGCGAGGGCCGCTGCAGATGGCACAAGGGTCGATTTCGGTGAGATTCTGGCAGACAGAACAGAAGATAATCCGGTCCTTTACATCCAGTACCGCATCGGCCAGGGCCTGTGCGTCCTCTGATGGTAAGCGGATAATGTAGTAGGCCAAGCGCTGGGCGCTCTTTGGCCCGATACCGGGTAGTCGGTTCAACTCCTGGATGAGGCGGACCACCGGGGCCGGGGCTGGAATATTCTGGTTCATTATCTGGTTCCAACCCGCTGATAAGGTTCACCTGGTCTGTATCGGAACCAGAGCGCGCTGGCTGCACATCGCATACCCACCGCTACCTCAACCCCTCCCGACCGTTGCCGTTCTGTTCAAAGCCGTGGTCGCTGTAGACCCCGGCGTCTCGCCCCTGGAACACATGAATGATAAGCTCCTCACGGTTTACCCCGGCCACATCCACCAGCTCCTCGTCTATTACTTCTATAAGCTCCCTTATGCTTTCCTGCGTAAAGCTCTCGGCTACGCAAAGCGTCCCATGGACAATGGTAGAGGTGTAGTGTATATCCACCCGGCCCACAGGCTGGTCATCCTCAATAATGGAATAGGACTCCGAGTTGGGAGTGCGGCAGTCCCTCTCGAACAGGTAGTCTCCCACGCGCATTTACCTCCTCAGGTCCGAACCTGGCCGCTGCCCAGAACAATCCACTTATAGGAAGTTAACTCCTTGAGGCCCATGGGGCCCCGTGCGTGGAACTTCTGGGTGCTGATGCCCACCTCGGCCCCCAGACCGAACTGGGCGCCATCGGTGAAGTAGGTGCTGGCGTTAACGAAGACCGCCGCCGCATCCACCTCGTCCAGGAACCGCATCGCGGCACCGTAGTCTTCTGTTACTATAGCTTCCGAGTGGCCCGAGCCGTAGCTCTCTATGTGTTCCAGGGCCTGGTCCAGGGAGTCTACCACCTTTACCCCCGCTACCAATGACAAGAACTCGGTGCCCCAATCCTCAGGCGCGGCGGCCTTCACATTCAGCTCCTCCAAGGGACCCAGGATACTGAGGGCACGGCGGTCGCACCTCATCTCCACCCCCGCCTGAGCCCATTGGCGGGCTACCGCCGGCAGGTGACGGGCCGCCACCTCGGAGTGGACCAACAGGGTGTCCAGGGCATTGCACACCGTGGGCCGCTGTACCTTGGCGTTGTAGGCTATGGCCACGGCCTTCTCCAGATCCGCGGCCCGGTCCAGGTAGGTGTGGCACACACCCACTCCTCCCGCCACCACAGGCATGGTAGCCTTCTCCGCCACGTAGCGTATAAACTCGGCGCCGCCTCTAGGTATCATCAGGTCTATATACTGGTCCATTCGCAGCATAGACTCCACCAGCTTGCGGTCGGGGTCGTCCACAAACTGCACCGCATCCCTGGGCAGCCCCGCCTCACCGATGGCCCCTTGAATCAGGCCCGCCAGGACCCTGTTGGAGTTGATGGCCTCCTTGCCGCCCCGCAGGATGCAACCGTTGCCCGACTTAAGGCACAGGGCGGAGATGTCCACGGTAACGTTGGGCCTGTTTTCATATATGGAGCCGACCACTCCCAGGGGGACCCGCTTCTTCCCTATCAACAGACCGTTGGGCCGGGTCCCCATATCGAAGACCTCGCCGACGGGATCGGGCAGCGCGGCGATGTTCCTAACGTCTCTGGCCATGCCTTCCAGCCGCTGCGAATTCAGCAGGATGCGGTCCAGGACGGACTCCGAGAGTCCCATATCCCGGCTGACTTGAAGATCCTTTTCATTGGCCTCAAGGACCTCCTGCTGGTGCTCCAGAAGGGCCGTAGCTACGTTCTCCAGGGCGCGATTCTTCTGGTCCGTGGAGCAGCGGGCCAGGGCCTTGGCGGCCTGGCGGGCCGCTTTACCCTGGACCAGGATGCTTTCTGCTGTAGTTGTCATGGTCACACTGCCTACTAACCAGTATTATAGAGACTTCTAGGATCGGTATACGGCCGATCGAATCAATACCCAAACCCATCCTTTACATGAGCACCATGTTGTTGCGGTGCACCACCTCTTGGCCATAGTGGCAGCCCAGGATCTCCTGAATGCTGTCGGAACGGTGTCCCTTGATTCTAGCCACCTCTGCGGCGCTGTAGTTGACCAGGCCGCAGGCTAACCGCTCCTTCTCCAGGCTGGTTATGTAAACCACATCGCCCCGCTGAAAGTCGCCACAAACGTCCTTTACGCCGGCGGGCAGAAGGCTGCGATTCTGCTCCCGCAGGGCCTTCTCTGCCCCCTGATCGATGACGATGTCGCCGTTCACGGAGAGGCCGCTGAGCATCCATCGCTTGCGGCTCTCAACCTTGCTGGCGGTGGGAGTGAACAGGGTGCCCAGGGACTCGCCTCCGGCGATTCTTGGCACCACGTCAGGCAATCGACCGTTGCAGATTACCACCGTTACCCCGGAGCGAGTCGCCACCTTGGCCGCTTCCAGCTTAGAAGGCATCCCTCCCCTGGACCAGGTGCTGTGGTGTCCCCCAGCCAAAGACTCGATGTAGGAGTCTATTCGTTCCACTTTGGGCAGGAGCTCTGCTTCGGGGTGTGTGCGAGGATCGGCGGTGAACAGGCCGTCGGCATCGGTGAGGATGACCAGCAGGTCGGCGTCCACCAGGTTGGCGACCAGGGCCGATAGGGTATCGTTGTCTCCAAATACCGACCCTATCTCATCCACGGCAACCACATCGTTTTCATTGATGATTGGCACAACCCAATGGTCAAGCAGCGAGAGGAGGGTGTTGCGCACATTCAGATAGCCCTGGCGGTCCTCCAGGTCACGCCTGGTGAGAAGGGCCTGGGCCACGGGGATATCCCAGGACTCGAAGAGGGAGCTGTATGCCTGCATCAAACGGTTCTGTCCCACGGCGGCCAGGACCTGGCGAAAGGGCACGTGGGAACGGTCCCCTGCCACGTCCAGAGGCTTCATCCCGGCGGCAATAGCCCCAGAGGTGACCAGAAGCACCTCAGTTCCCTGGCTGTGCAACGACGCGATCTGCTCCACCAGGCCCTTCATTGTGGGCATGTGCAGCTTATCGCTGCTGGCCGTGAGGACGCTGGTACCGGCCTTCATCACGATGCGTCGGTAGCGAAGTGAAGAAGCGACGCCCTTCGACAGTGATATTAGAGGATTAGCCTTCCCCGCGGTCTCCATCCTTTTCCCTGCTCAGTCGCTACTAAAGGGTTTCATTATAGCAGGGGCTTCACAGCGCCAACAATAAGGCTTGCCTTAACCTCATCTACCAGCGCTCTTCCCAAAGGTGGGCCATGCCGTTGAACCCCAGCGGTCCACGTAATACAATAGTTCTAAGGGCTGGCTCCTTTGCAACCAGCCCTAATTACTGTTGTCGGAAAAGGAGGGTTTGAACCCTAAGTGACCCTTAAAGGCCTGTTCCCCCTGCTTAAAGCCCATCCTGCCTACCGAAGGCTGACCGAGGACCTGGCTTCACACCGAAGGGCCTCCACCTCGGTCACCGTGGGCGGCAACCCCCTTTTGCTTGCCTCTCTGTGGCAAGACCTCCAACGCACTATGCTGGTGGTGACGCCCAGGCCCGACGACGCCCGTCGTCTCCACGACCAGTTGGTCCTATATCTGGGGGATGAGGCGCCTGTGCTCCTTCTTTCTGAGCCCGACGTTCTGCCCTTCGAGCGGATGGCCGCCGACGCAGCTACCAACAACCAGCGGCTCATGGCCCTTGACACCCTGGTTAACGCCTCTCAGAACCAACCTCCCGTGGTGGTGTCCTCCCTGGCCGCCGCCATCCGCAAGACCCTATCTAAAGAAACCTTTATAACCTGTAGCCACACCCTGGCTGTAGGCCAGAGGATAAGGCTTGGAGACCTTACCTCCCAGTGGGTGAATATGGGCTACAGGCGGGAGGAGTCGGTGGAGATACCCGGCACCTTCAGCCTAAGGGGAGGTATCGTTGACGTTTTTTCCCCCAACTCTCCCCTGCCAAGCCGTCTAGACCTGGTGGGTAACGAGATAGAAAGCCTCAACCTCTTTGACCCCTCCACCCAGCGCTCGGTGCAGTCCGTTGACGCAACACGAATCGTTCCTGCTCAAGAGATACTGCCCCTTCACGCCAACCGTCAGCGGGTTTCAGAGCTGATAGCCCAGATGAACTTCAGCGACTGCACGACGGAGGTCCACGATCGGATACAGGACGATCTGGCCGCCCTGTCCGCAGGTCGGGACCAGGAAGACCTGACCCTTTATAACGGCCTCATCAACGGAACTTCCCTTCTGGAGTACCTGAACCCTGACGCCCTTGTGGTCTACGACCAACAGAGCCAGGTAGAAGCGGAGGCCTCAACCCTGGAGAGTCACGTCCAGGACCTGCGAAGAGACCGGGTGGCCCGGGGAGAGCTCCCGGCCAATTTCCCTCTGCCCCATTTCCTGTGGCAGGAGTTTATGGAAGGCGTTAAGGGCCACGGCCTTCTGGACATCAGCCCGTGGAGCGAGGACGAACAAAGCTTCGGCTTCCGTCTTCCTCCCTCCTACTACGGCCAGATGGACCAGTTCACGTCCAGTACTCGGCAGGCGCTAAGGGAAGAAAAGACTGTTGTAGCTATAACCCGTCATGCCCACCGCCTGGCCGAAATACTCTCCGAAGCCGACATCGGGGCCTCAGTCGCCAGCGAGATAAAGGATGTTCCCCAACCTGGAAGCGTAACCATCGTCGCCGGCTCCCTAGACCAGGGATGGAGTCTACCCCTGGATCAGGGCGAGGTCGTCATCTTCACAGACCTGGAGTTATTCGGTACCGTTAAGGAGCGTCGCACCCGGGCAAGAAGGCCGGTCAAAAAGGCGCTTTTCCTCTCCCAACTGGAGCCCGGCTGCTACGTTGTCCACGAAGACCACGGCATCGCACGCTTTGCAGGCACCACCAGCATGAGCGTTAGTGGCGAGGAGAGGGAGTACCTGGTCCTGGAATACGCCGAAGCCGACAAGCTCTATCTCCCTCCGGACCACCTGGACCGCATATCCTCCTATGTGGCCACCAGCGACCGCCCCCCAACCCTTACACGCCTCAGCAGCACCGAGTGGGCCCGGGCCAAGGAGCGGGTCAAGGCCTCCACCCAGGAGCTGGCCAAGGAGCTTCTGGACCTATACGCCAGCCGACAGGTGGCCCAGGGACACGCCTTCTCCGCCGACGTGGTTTGGCAGCAGGAGCTTGAGGACGCCTTTCCCTACGAGGAGACCCCCGACCAGGCTCGTACCATTGAAGAGGTCAAAGGGGACATGGAGATCATCAAGCCCATGGACCGGCTGGTTTGTGGCGACGTGGGCTATGGCAAGACAGAGGTGGCCCTGAGGGCCGCCTTCAAGTCGGTAAACGATGGTATGCAGGTGGCCCTTCTGGTGCCCACCACCATCCTGGCCCAGCAGCACTACGCCACCTTCAGCAGCCGTCTAAGCCCATACCCTCTGCGAGTAGAGGTCCTGAGCCGCTTCCGCACCGCCAAGGAACAGAAGGAGATCATCGAAGGGCTGAAGCTGGGCACCGTTGACATCGTCATCGGAACCCATCGGCTGATCCAGAAAGACGTTAAATTCAAGAACCTGGGCCTGGTGGTAGTAGACGAGGAGCAGCGATTCGGCGTTGGCCACAAGGAACGCCTGAAGCGAATGAGAAGAGAGGTGGACTTCCTGACCCTCAGCGCCACGCCCATCCCGCGCACCCTGTACATGGCCCTCTCGGGGGTCCGGGACATGAGCACCATGGAAACGCCTCCAGAGGAGCGCTTCCCAGTAAAGACCTACGTGGGAGAGTACAGCGACCAGGTGGTGAAAGAGGCGATTCTGAGGGAGCTGGACCGGGGTGGGCAGGTATTTTTCCTTCACAACCGCGTCAGTTCAATCCGCCGTACCGCGGAACACCTGGCCCAACTGGTGCCCGAGGCCCGCATCGCCGTAGCTCACGGGCGCATGGCCGAGGCAGAGCTTGAGGATGTGATGCTATCTTTCAACGAGGGGGAGATCAACGTACTGGTGTGCACCACCATCATCGAGTCGGGTCTGGACATACCCAACGCCAACACCCTCATAATCGATCGCGCCGATCGCTTTGGCCTCTCCCAGCTGTACCAGCTGCGGGGGCGAGTAGGCAGAAGCAGCAACAGAGCCTACTCCTATCTTCTGGTGCCCAGGGGCCGACGCATAACGCCGGAAGCGGAGAAGCGCCTCCAGGCCATACTGGAGGCCTCAGAGCTGGGGGCCGGGTTCCGTATCGCCATGCGGGACCTGGAGATACGGGGCGCAGGGAACATCCTGGGGGCCGAGCAGAGCGGCCATATCCACTCCATAGGCTTTGAGCTGTATACCCAACTTCTCAACCAGGCGGTGGCGGACCTCCGGGTCGAGCGAGGAGAGACGCCTGCCGAGAAGCAGAGGCCCGAGACTGACGTTCGGGTGGACCTGCCCCTATCGGCCTACATACCACAAGACTACATCTCTCACCTGCCTAACCGCCTGGCCATCTACCAGCGGTTGATGAACCTAAAACAGCAGGACCAGCTGGAGGACATGCAGGACGAGCTGAGGGACCGGTTTGGCCCCATCCCTGAGGCCGTGGAGAACCTGCTCTACATCGTCTCCTTGAAAGTTATGACCCAGGATATGGGGGTTCAGTCCATAACTTCCTCAGGAAGCGAGATCATCCTCACTCTTAAAGACTCCGTTGGTGGCGCAAAGATAGCCCTGGAGAAGTCCCTGGGCGGATGGGCCGGTGTGGGAAACCAGCAGGTGCGGCTTAACCGCAGTCTGATGGGCACAGACTGGCAGAAGGGGCTGACTACTGTTTTACGGGCGCTTAAAGAGTTTCAGGGGAAGGTCAGCCAGCTACCTGTATCGGCCTCCAAGATATCGTAAGGCAGAGAAGGGTAGAAGCTAAGGGTTGCGGAGCCCGAAGACTTCAACGCGGACCAAATTCGTAAGGGCAACTGCTAGTCAAGCCCCACCCGATTCACCACCGACTCTACCTCCATAAGGCTGCGAACCCTGGGACAGTCGGTGATTTCAGGGTGCCAGTTGCCCCTGTCTAACAACACCGGCATCATCCCCACGGACCGGGCCCCCTGAACGTCGGAGTGGTACTGGTCACCCACGTGGACCGCTTGCCCGGGGCTGACGCCAGCCCTTTTAAGGGCCGCGAGAAATATGGGCGGATGGGGCTTCTCTGCGCCCACGTCCTTAGACGTAATGTAAAGGTCCATATAGGACGCTAGGCCCAGCTCTTGCGCTAGTGAATCCATATCCCGATCGAGGTTGGAGAGGACCCCTAGAGTAAAGCCCCCCTTCTTGAGATGCCGGAGCGCGGGAATAACATCGTCAAAAGGCACAAAGCTTTTGGGCACCAGAGTGGTCATCTTCCAGATGCTTTGAGCCAGGTTCAGGCTTATGTCCAGACCGGCGCCCTTAAGGATCATTTGCTCGTAGCGAGCAAAGAACTCGTCTCGGCTCTCTTCGGGCCGCCGAAACAGGGAAGACCTGGAGTTTTCCCTGTTGAAATAGTCATCGGCTTCGCTGTAGCCCCTCTGGATTCCCTTTTTGGTAACAGTGACTCCCAGCTCTTTACAGGCCGCCACCTGGATGTCTTCCACTGGGGGCGAGAAACGAACCAGGGTATTATAAAAGTCAAAGAAAATAGCCTTTATCATGAAGGCTGAACCCAGCGCTATCGAGTCTTAACTATCTAAGTTTAAGTACAGACCACACGATTCAATTTTACCACAAGGGTTACTTTAAGCCTCCCTGGCCAGGGCCAGCCCCCACACTGAGGCTGCCCCCTTTTCCTTAGCAGCCTTGGCACAGGCCGCCATGGTGCTGCCTGTTGTAACCACATCGTCAATGAGCAGGACCGCTTCCCCGGCAGATTCTCTAACTGCGAGAAAGCTTCCCTCCGCGTTGCGGGCCCGCTCCTCCTGGGTTGCCAGCGATACCTGTGGCGCCGAGTCCCTGGTCTTGATGAGCATGTCCTCAGCCACGGCGATACCTGTTAGTTTGCTTACCTCCCTGGCTAATAGGAGGGACTGGTTGTAACCTCGTTGCCTTACACGGCGGCCGTGCATGGGAACGGGGACCAGGAGGGTGGCTGGAATCGAGGTGGATTCCAGACATTCTGCCAGCACCTTCCCCAATTCCGGCGCAAGGCCTCTGAAATTACGGTACTTAAAAGCGTGAATGGCGTCCCGAATTACGCCCTCCATCAGATAGGGCGCCTTTATACCGTCAATAGGCGGAGGCGATTCGACACACCTGGAACATCTGGGGCCGTCGTTGGGCTGGGCGCAGATTTCGCAGTAGGGCGGCTCAAGTCTGGCTAGTGATGACTGACAGACCTGGCAAAGACCGGAGCCTTCCTTTCGACACCCCACGCATTGCAAGGGAAGGACAAGGTCTAGGGTGCCGCGTCCCAATCTGCGAAGGAGACGTTGCAGCATCAAAGCCTATGTCCGGAACTGGACCTTTCGATAGCCCTCGGCGTACTCGTAGCCGGCCTTTTCTCCGGCCTCCCTACACCAATTGCGAAGCCAATTGGTAGCGTCTTCTTCCGACAGCCCGGATATCTGGCTCTTATGGCAGCGCAGAGCCTCGATTTTCAGGTCCATGGTATCGGTGATATCCAAGTAAGTATCGGACTCCTCGGGTCCCCAAAATAGTACGGTTGCTACTTTGTGGGGCTCTAATCCTTCGGCCTCCAGCTCAGGGAAGTGGAGCCTGTCCCTAGCATATGGGAATACCGCATCCTGGGTAACCTGGCCCGTAATGCGGTGGTCCCGGTGGAAGTAAAAGGAGCGGCGATACGGGTCTGGACAGAAAACTACCTGGGGACGAAAGCGGCGCACCGCCTGCACTAGATCCTTGCGAAACTCCCTGGTATCCTCCAGCTCCCCGTCGGGGTAACCCAGGGCCACTACCTCCTTGACCCCCAGCTTGGCGGCGGCGTCTAGCTGCTCTTGATGCCGGATCTGGGCCAGCCTCTGAGGGGTCATTTTCGGGTCGTCGGAGCCTTTGCTGCCATCGCTGCATAGAACGTAATAGACCTGGGTCCCTTGGCGAACCCAGTTACCAACGGTGCCTCCGCAGGCTATCTCAGCATCATCGGGATGGGGGGTGACCACCAGGGCCCTCTCGGGAACCTCTACCACTAGCTACCTCCGCTATTCAGGGTTGTTCACAGAATTTTACTCTGCTACAATCCACAACGGGTGTCAAGCCAGAAAGGAATACCCGAAAGAAAAGGGCTTAGCTGCCCCCTTCAGTTGAAGACTTGATAAGCCACCGCCGACATACAACTTATCCGTGTTTACATCCGCTAGTAGACCAAGCTAAGTCGGCGTCCTGAGAAAGTATACCTTTGGCCATACGCAATTTCCGCTGGGAAGATATTCCTGCCATCGCTGACCTAGAAAGCCGGTTGCTCCAGAATGAAGGCAACACGGCCTCCGCCAGCCAGCAGTCTGTTCAAGAGCACCTTGGCCAACCCAACCTTCACGTGGAGGAAGACCTCTTCCTGTATGAGGTCAACGGGAGTTTGGGAGGCCTTGCTCTGGTTTGCCTGGAACCTCCCATCAAACGCAGCGTGCTGATCCTCAGGATTCATCCTGACCATGAGGCTCAGGGGATAGAACAAGCCCTGGTACAGGTGGCCCTAAAGAGGGCTCGAGAGCTAAAGGCATCGGTGCTTCATGTTCAAGTG
The DNA here is from genome assembly GCA_027294635.1 of Chloroflexota bacterium. Classification (GTDB taxonomy): domain Bacteria; phylum Chloroflexota; class Dehalococcoidia; order Lucifugimonadales; genus JAPULR01. Next base: position 36,340 of record JAPULR010000207.1, read on the forward strand.
CCTCAGGGCTCTCCCTGGAGCAAGCTCCTTGAAGAAGAGGGATTTAACGCTGTCCGGGTCTATTGGGTCATGCATTGGGATGTGCAGGGTCTTCCTCCCATAGAGGTGCCGGAAGGGTTTTCCTTCAGAACATACGGAAGGGCCGGAGATGCGGAGACTCTGACTCGGATTCAGAACGCCGCCTTTGGGGTTAGCTGGGGGTTCTCACCCAACACCCCGGAGGAGATCGCATACCGCGCCGATATGAGTATGACCAGTCCCCAAGGAATCATTTTCTTGAGCGAAGGAGAGGCTGTCAGCGGCTACTGTTGGACTCTCATCCTTGATAGAGGTAAATGGAAAGTGGGAGTGATCTCCATGATAGGCATCGACCCCGCCTATCGCCAGCGACGGCTGGGAAAACCGCTGCTAAAGGCGGGGTTAGAATACCTCTCCTCGCAGGGTGTGGGCCACGTGGAACTGGAGGTGGACGGCGAGAACAAGCCCGCTACACGGCTTTACCTATCGATGGGATTTAAAAAAGTGGCGGAGCGTCACTGGTTTGAGGCGTCCCTAGAGGCCCCTTCTTCTCCAGATACTCCATCCCTGTAGCCATCTTTCAACACAGAGGTCTCCTGAATTTGCGGCGGCGTCAGTACGCCTCCCGAGATCACTATCTTCATGGCCTCATCAACAGACAGAGTGGTGGAGACCACCTTGTCCTCTGGAAGGAGGGCCAGAAAGCCCGAGGTGGGAACAGGGGAAGTAGGTATGTACACCGCCACCATGGGATTGCCCCTCGCGTCCTTGTAAGAGGCGGTTACAAACCCGATGGATTTTACTCCGTCCTTGGGATAGTCCAGAAGCACTACTCGATTGTACCGTTGCTCCCAATTAGCTGTACCCAAGGCGTCCACCGTCTGCCGGGCCGTCCGATAGATGGGTCTAACTATGGGAATGAGGTCCGCGAGACGGTGCCCAAAGGCAATAACCCTGCGGCCTATGACGTAGCTTCCTACAAGGCCGGCCATATATAAGATGACCAAAAAGGCGATTATGCCGACTCCAGGTATGTCCTGACCCGAGGAATCCTTTATGAGCTCCCTTAGCGGAGGGTCAATGATGTCGAAGAGAAACTTGATTATTAGGTAGGTGGCGCCCAAAGGTAGGATAACCAACAAACCCGAGAGCATCCGGCTTTTGACATGTTGGCCCAGAAATTTCGTAAATGTGGCCGGGCGGAGCATCTCCAATCGCCTGCTTTCTATGTAACGGCACCCCGCAACAGGGACTGGTAGATGTCGGCAACCTTGACAGCAACCTTGTCCCAACCCATGGTACCGGCCATCTCTAAGGCAGCGTGGCTCATACTTTTTCGGAGACCCTTGTTTTGCATCACCATTGTAAGGGTATCGGCATAGCGTTCGGGGCAACGCCAGGGAAGCAGGTAACCGTTTTGACCGTGCTTTACCACTGCTGGGAGTCCCCCAACCCTTGAGGCGATTACCGGCGTCCCGCAGGCCATAGATTCCAAGGCCACCAAGCCGAAGCTCTCGTAGTAGGAGGGGACCACGCACACATCGGCGGCGGAGAAGTAGGTAGACAGTTGGTCTTGGTTCACCCTGCCAACAAACTCAACTACATCCGCCACACCCATCTCCTCTGACAAGGCCGCCAGACGTTGCACTTCCTGTTCTTGGGTGGGATCGCCACCTACGATCAGAACCTTAAGCGGGTCATCTCCATCCATTATAGCAGTGATACGTAAAAGAAATTCTACCCCTTTTAGTGGCTCTATCCGCCCAACGTAAAGCATTACCTTCTCCCCGTTAAGCCCCAAGCGATGCCGCGCCTCGGTCATATCCAGGGGTTTAAATAGGGAGAGGTCCACACCACAATGCACCGCTTCTATCCGCCCGCTGGGAGCTCCGTATAGCTGCACCATGGCGTCCTTCTCATGGAGGCTGGACGCGATAATCTGGTCAGCGGATTTCATGAGATCGCCTTCAATGCGGGTCCTAAAGAGGGGTTCACCTTCTCCGGCCCTAGCGCGCCGCTTTAACTCCGCCAGGGTATGGAAGGTGACTACATGACGAACTGTGTTCTTTCTAGCCAGGTACCTACCTGCCAGGGCCGACATCCAGTAATGAGAGTGGATGAGGCTGTATTCGGTGCCTTCACTCTCCTGGAAGTGGCAGATGTTGCGGGTAAAGGGATAAACGTAGGGATATAGATTCTCCAGCTCCGTGTCTTTGGGTCCACCATCGAGGTGTATAACCCTTACGTTGTGACCCACAGTGACCACATCCGTGTCCTGATTGGGGTGACGCCGGGTAAATATGTCCACCCCTATACCCATGGCGCCCAGGTGTCGGGACAGCTCTCTCACATAAACGTTCATACCCCCCACCTTCCCGGCCCCTGGAGCCAAGACCGGACAGGTGTGGAAGCTAATCATCGCCACCCTGGGTGCAGTCAACTTTTTGTAACCACCATCGTATATACCGGTCTGTCCACTCCTCCCAAGTGGTACTTATAAGGCTCATCCCCCCGCAAAAAATCGAAATAGGCCTTGCCCTCTTCTATGGCGCTTTTGAGGGTTAGAGCGTTTAGAAGTAGGCCCACGCTATAATAGCCGTACTCCGGATTGTAGCCGCTGTTGTATAGCATTCGGCTAGAGCCGTAGTCAAAGGTTAACGCTGAGGCTACCCTCTTGCCCCCCATCTCCATAAAGTAGAGGCTCAGCATACCCATTTCCCCTAACTCAGCCGCAATTGCACGGAAGAACCTCTCCCTTTCCGGAGTCAGGAAGCGGTGCTTGTCCTCCTTACTCATCTTTAAAAGCCCCAGAAAGTCGTCCATACCCTTCTCAACGTCGTCCAGCTCAGTCAGACCGTACCAACTAACCTCTTCCGCCGAGTCCAACCTTCGCAGCTTGCGCCTCAGCTCATGCCGATCCTTCTTGGTTAGGCTGGCGAGGTAGTCGTCCCAGGTTTTGGGCAGCATCTTCCCTGGACTGACCTCTTCCTGGGAAATTTCTACATTGTAACCCCTGGAACGGGCTAAGTCCGGCAGGTGCGCCAGGGTAGGAGAGTTCTGCGCTAGAGAGTACAGCCTCAGGGTATTCCACTCCCGTTGACCCAAGTACTCAATGAAGGCCTCATAGAAGGGGCTCTCCTTCTCCTTTGGCACCAAGAAATCGTTATAGTCGCATACGTCTTCATCGCCAACGAAGGTGATGCTGCCGCCGCTGGCTCTCAAGGAAGCCATGCCCAGAACCTGACCGTCGTCGACGAATCGCAGTAAGCATGGGGACTCACAGTTCCCCAATTCCCTTAGCCACGCCCGCTGCCACTGGGGTGTCTGGAAAGGCGTGTTTACGACACAGCGGGAAAGAAAGCTGCTCCACTCGTCGGCGATACCGTCGAAGGAGGTCGAGCAGGTCACGGAAGACATCCTACCTCCTCTGCAACAGGGCTAGAAACTCGCTGGGACCCATGTCACTTGTGGAAAAGGGGCCTCGCACTGCAGAGGTCAGGATTCGGCTCCCCGGCTTCTGCACTCCCCTCATGGTCATGCAAAAATGCTCCGCTTCAATTACCACTGCAACACCATCAGGCTGTAGAGCGCTATGGATAGCGTCCGCAAGCTGAGACGTCATGCGCTCTTGCAGCTGGGGCCGACGGGCAACTAGCTCCAGAGCTCTCACAAGCTTGCTGGCCCCGGAAATCTTTCCCGCAGGTATGTAGCCTATCTGCGCCACTCCAAAAAAGGGCAGTAGGTGATGTTCACACATGGAGTAGAAGGAAACGTCCTTCAGGATGACCACACTGCGATCATGCTCTTCCTCAAACACGGTAGTAAAAGCTTCCACCGGGTCCACCCCAACTCCGGAGAAGATCTCCCGATAGAGCTTGGCCACACGACGTGGGGTATCCCGGAGCCCCTCACGGTTCGGGTCTTCGCCCACGGCCCCGATTATGGCGGCGACGCCTTGGCGGATCTGGTCCTCCTGTGTCATCCCTTCCTCCCGCCAGAGACGGACATCAGAAGGGCGGCCTCCACCGCCTCCAAGTTTGGAGAGACCTCCCTCACCTCCGATTTGATGAATTTTACTGCAAACTCCGGGTCCTTCAAGCCAGAGCCGGTAATAATGCACACCACACTCTGGCCCTCAAGCTCCAGCCCATTTCTGTGAAGCTTTATCAGGCCGGCTACACCAGCCGCCGAAGCCGGCTCGCAGAAAATTCCCTCACCGGCGGCCATGAGGCGATAGGCATCTAGAATCTCGTCGTCGCTGACGGTGTCAATTATGCCACCCGACTCGTCTCTGGCCTTGGTAGCCCCTTCCCAACTAGCGGGATTGCCAATACGAATAGCGGAAGCGACGGTGGTGGGATCAGGAACGGGTTGCCCAAGGACGATAGGTGCCGCACCCTGAGCCTGGAACCCCATCATCTTGGGAAGAGTTTTTGCCCTTTCGGCGGCATGGTATTCCACAAACCCTCTCCAGTAAGAGGTAATGTTGCCTGCGTTGCCTACGGGGATACAGAGGAGGTCGGGGGCATCGCCTAGCTCGTCAACTATTTCAAAGGCGGCCGTCTTTTGACCCTCCAAACGGTTGGGGTTCACTGAGTTGACCAGGGTCAGTGGATACATTTCCGCCACGGCGCGGGCCAAGGACAGGGCCTGGTCGAAGTTGCCGTTTATCGCCAAAATCCTGGCCCCGTGGGCCCGTGCCTGGGCCAGCTTGCCAATGGCCACATCCCCTTGTGGCACCAGGACTGTAGCGGGTATTTCAACCCGGGCACCGTAGGCGGCTGCGGAAGCACTGGTATTTCCCGTGGAGGCGCAGATTATCCCCTGGCTTCCTTCCTCCAGGGCCTTGGCCACCGCTAACACCATACCCCGGTCTTTAAAAGACCCCGTAGGATTACACCCCTCCAACTTGAAATAAAGCTCGGAACAGCCCAGCTCCTGGGACAGCTTGTTGGAACGGACCAGGGGGGTATCACCCTCCCCCAGAGTTATCATCGGTGTGCCATCACCAACGGGCAGGTACTCACGGTACTTCCTGAGGACTCCTTGACTCATTCCACCCATTGGCCTAAGACGGTAACTCCTCTATCCGGATCATGTTGCTTACTTCTTTTACCACATCTAGCTCGCCAAGCAAAGCCAGTGACCGTTGGACCGCAGCTTCCTTGGAGGGATGAGTGGTTATAACGATCTCCGCCGTTTGAGTGGTTGGGTCAGTGTCTTTTTGAATGATGGAAGCAATGCTTATGTTCAAGTCACCCAGGACGCGCGTTATCTGGGCCAGAACCCCGGCGCGGTCGGGCACGTTGAGCCGGAAATAGCAACGGGTCTCCACCTCCGACATGGCCTTAACGGTAAGGCTTTCCTCCATTTGAACCGCCCTGGAAGGCTCTCCGTTGGCCACTAACCTCCGCCCAATCTCCACCAGGTCTCCCAAAACGGCGCTGGTTGTGGGCTCACGCCCCGCGCCAAGGCCGTGGAATACCGTTCTGCCCAACAGGTTTCCCTCCACCTCCACGGCATTGAACACCCCGCTAACCTTTGCCAGTAGATGTCCCTCTGGGACCAAAGCAGGGTGTACCCTGACCTCCACCTTGGCTCCATCACGCTTGGCGATGGCCAGAAGCTTTATGGCGTAGCCCAACTCACTTGCGTACCGAAAATCCCGGGCGTGCAGTCGGGAGATACCTTCCCGAAACACCTCACCTGGCGAGACTCGCGAATGGAATGCCAGGGTGGCCAATATAGCCAGCTTATAGGCCGCATCCAGACCCTCAACGTCGTTGGAAGGGTCGGCCTCAGCATAACCTAGGTCCTGGGCCAATCTCAAGGCCTCATCGCCACTCATCCCTTCCTCAGCCATTCTGGTCAGTATGAAGTTGGTGGTCCCGTTGATAATGGCGTGGATGGAATGAATCTGGTTGCCCAAAAAATCCTTCGTCAGGGATCCAATGATGGGTATGGCGCCACCTACGGCACCCTCGAATAGAAGGCTAAGTCTTTTGGCGTCGGCCAGCGCCAACAGCTCAGGGCCGTCCTTGGCCATCACCTCTTTGTTGGCGGTCACCACGTGTTTACCCCGCTCAAGGGCTCCCCTGATGTACTCCCCTGCAGGGCTCTCACCACCCATAAGCTCCACCACAACCTGCACAGCGGGGTCATCTAGGACCTGTTGGGCGTCTTTGGTCAGCTTATGAGGGGGTAAAGAAACGGGACGTTGCTTCTCCACGTCCCTGACCAGTACCTTGCGCAGCTCCAGAGGGGCCCCTACCCTGCAGGCAAGTGGCTCTCGGTGGTTCTCTAAAGCTTGTGCGACTCCACTACCCACAACCCCCAGCCCCAGAAGCCCCACTCCAATGGATTGGGGAGTCTTCAACTTCCCCGTGATTCCCCTCTATTTTGCTGTGCCGTCTGACGGAGCTGCTCTGCCGCCCAGGCGTAAATCTCGCTGTCGTACTTTATCCCAAGCCAGCCTTCACTAGTGCCCTGCTCAAACCTGTCTTCCAACCAACGCTGGAGGGCCATGTCCTTCAGCCTCTCTGTCCAGTCGTCCGAAACCTCCAGCACCTCTGGCCCGTTGGCAATCTCCATAAAGTATAAGTAGCCGCTGCTCTCCCAGGCTTCGCTAACCTCTCCAATAGCAAGAGCTTCAATCTGCTCGTCCCCAAAAAGGCGCACATCCAGTTTCGGAAAGGCTCCCCTGGGAACCCAGCCTACGTACCCATTGGGGTCGGCAAATCTGAAGGCAGCGCTAAATTCCTGGGCCACTATTTCAAACTCTTCGCTTTCCAGGCGCTCGCTGATTGCCGTAAGGTCCTGCCACCGCTCTGGATCTCCCAGGGATGGGTCAGGCCGGAGAGGAGTCCTGAGCCAGGACACCTCCACATGCTCTTTTTCGGTGGGAAGGTTGGCTCCCAGGGCACTCCTCATTCTGAAGAAGTACATCTGCTCTTCCGTGAGGCGCCGATAATCACTATCCGATATGCGGTTAAAGTTCAGATAGCCCTGATACTGTTCCTTGAATTCCCTCTCTATCTGATCGGGGGTAGCAATTTGACCCTCAGGTACGGTGGGAGTGAAAACGGCTCTAACGGAACCATCTATCTCCTCCTCCGTAACACTGATACCGTACTCTGCGGCCCCCTGTTTAAGGAGCTCCATCTGCACCATGCCGAGTCTAAAGGGTCCCGCGCTAACGTCTAGGTCGGGATTGTAGAGGACACGAAGGATGTCTGTCAGACTAATCGAAGACGCGGTGTAACCTTGAGCAGCCTGGATCATACGAACCCGTTTCACTACGTCGCCCTGGTTGAAGCGGGTGTCATTGATGAACGCCGCATTCACCCGCGGTGGGCTGTAGAATTGCGTATACCACAGGCCGATGGTAACGCCAGCAATAGCTAGCAATACCATGGCGCCAAAGAAAAAGACCAGCCGCTTACGACCGCGCTGTCCTTCTTCGCGAGCGCGCTGTATGCGCCTGTCGCTAGCCTGGGGGGTTCTGTCGGATCCTCTGCCTCTGGTGGGCCGTCCTCGTTGTTGAGAAAAAGCCATTTACGGGAACCCTTTGCACGACTAACAAGGTGATTGATGAGAAACTTGATATTGACGCTACGATCCGGAACTAGAAAAGGATTGCTAAGCCATAAGGCGTCCATGGTCAGGACTCAGGGGCAGAAGGGCCACAATGCGAGCCCTTTTGATAGCCCTGGATAGGGCCCGCTGGTGACGGGCACAGGTGCCCGTTTTCCGCCTTGGGTCAATTTTGAACCTGTTGGACAAGTATCTCCTTAGCCGGCCCACGTCCTTGTAGTCGATAAGGTCGATCTTCTCCACGCAAAAAGCGCAAACCTTACGCCTGGGGACAAAGCGGCGCCTGGGCCGCTCTCTACTAAATTCCCGTTGCGGCGCTCTACTGGTCATTTACTATGTGTCTCCTTGATATATATCCTTGGCGCAGATCTAAAAGGGCAGGTCGTCCGGCTCCAGAGCCCCCTCTGCATCACCACCGTTCACAGTGGAATCTCCGGGAGCAGTCCCCTGGTCCAGGAAAAGCACGGAACTAGCGATGATCTCGTTTACCGAACGAGGCTGGCCATCCTGGCTCTCCCAGCGACGGCTCCTGAATCTTCCTTCGATATAGGCTCGCCGACCCTTGGTGAGATACTGATTCACCTGCTCGGCCAGCTTGTCCCAGGCCACCACGGTAAACCACTCCGTCTCCTCGCGTTGCTCACCGTCATCGCCACGGTAAGTTCGGTTAGTGGCCAATCGAAAGGTGGTCACCGCTTTCCCGTTGGGCGTATATTTCATTTCCGGGTCGGTGCCCAGGTTTCCAATAACCATTATTTTGTTCAGGCCCACTGCCATAGCTACCCCCCACTACTCTTTGGTCTCAACAGCCTCAACGGTTTCGGCGGTCTCAGGTTCCTGGGCTTCTTCTGCCTCGTTAGCATCAGGCTCCTTGGTCTCAACAGCCGCGGTGGGAGCCTCCTTGGGAACGGAGCTTTTTACCACCATGTGTCTGAGAACCCGCTCCGAAAGTCGTAGAGGCCTGTCAATTTCCCCTACCGTCGCTGGCTCGAGGTTGAATCGGAATAGATAGTAGATCCCTTCCAAATAGGTCTGGCCCGCTTTTTTAATCGAATAGGCCAGTCTACGAGTACCCCACTCGTCCTCCGTAGTAATTTCTCCCCCGTTACTGGTTATCAGCTCCCGGACCTGCTCCCTGGCTTCGGCATTATCTTCCTGGCTCAGGGCCGGGTTCAGCACCAGCATAAGTTCGTAGTCCTGTTTCAATATTTTCTCCCCTTAAATCAAGGCCGATTATAGCATCCACGTACCTAGCTACTCAACATTGCTAGCTGTCAATACCGGGAACCGGGAACTCGGCGGCCAGGGCCTCTGCCTCCTCTTTGATGGACCTTAATATCCTCTCATCGCCGTCACAGGTCAAAGCCCTGACAATCATTCCTCCCACCCTCTCCATTTCCTGGGGACCAAAGCCTCTGCTGGTTACCGCGGCGGAGCCCAGCCTAAGACCGCTGGCCACCCTGGGTGGCTCAGGATCATAAGGAATGGCGTTCTTATTTACTACTATGGACGCGCTCTCAAGGACCTCCTCCGCCTGATTTCCCTTTACTCCCAGAGGTCTCAGGTCCACCAGAATCAAATGGTTGTCGGTGCCCCCAGAAACGATGCGCAAACCTCCGGTGACCAAAGCTGTGGCCATAGCCCGTGCATTCTCCACGACGCCCTTTGCGTAGTCGGCAAAGGAGGGTTCCAGGGCCTCCCCAAAACAGACGGCCTTGGCGGCGATTATGTGCATGAACGGGCCGCCTTGGCTGAAGGGGAAGACGGCCCGGTCCACCTTCCTGGCCAGATCCGAATCGCAGAGAATGAGGCCTCCCCTGGGGCCACGCAGGGTCTTTTGCGTCGTAGACGTGACAATCTGGGCGTGGGGGAATGGCGAGGGGTGAACGTGACCAGCTATGAGACCCGCGATGTGGGCCATGTCCACCATCAAAAGGGCATCCACCTGGTCCGCAATATGGCGGAACCGCTCAAAGTCTATCAGCCGGGGATAAGCGGTATACCCTGCGACTATTAGCTTGGGTCTGTGTTCCTTGGCTAACCGTTCGACTGTTTCGTAATCTATCGTCTCCGTCTCCCGGTCAACCTCATAGCCGACGAAGTTGTACAGCTTGCCCGAGAAGTTGACCGGGCTTCCATGAGTGAGGTGACCGCCCTGGTCCAGTCGCAAGCCCATAACGGTATCGCCGATCTCCAGGAGCGCAAAGTAGGCCGCCATGTTGGCCTGAGCGCCACTGTGGGGCTGCACGTTGGCATGGTCGGCTCCAAAGAGGCGCTTGGCCCGTTCAATGGCAAGGTCTTCCACAACGTCAACGTTCTCGCAGCCACCGTAGTACCTCTTACCCGGGTACCCCTCGGCGTACTTGTTGTTCATTACGGTGGCCTGGGCCTCCAGGACCGCCTTGCTGGCGTAGTTTTCTGACGCAATCAGGACGATGTTGGTTCGTTGACGCTGGTTCTCCCTATCAATGGCCTGGGCCACCTCAGCATCCACACTTTGGATTCCCCTCATAGCTCCTCTAGTTTTTGCCTCCCAAGGGCTAGACCCGGGCTGCCCAAAGAAACGTACGGTGTTTCCTGGGACTGTTAGCTAAATGTCCGCAAGTAAGTCTACGGCTCGCCCGGTTTAGCTGTCAACGAAGGTGACTTATCTACCGGGGAATATAGCCGGATGGCGCAAAAGGCGCTCTTTCTTGACACCAATTTAGGCTGAGAGCATCATTGAAGCAACTTAGGCCAGTCTTGCCGCTAGTTAACGGGAGGTCACTACGACGGTGAAGCTTCGCCGCTGGACCTTAGCACGGGGATTCCTGCTTCTCCTGTTCTCGACAGTTTTCCTTCTGGGGCTGGTCGGACAGACCCTGGCCCAGGAGGGAGAAAAGACCGCCTTCGTGGCCGAGGTGGACGGCATCATCAACCCCGTATCCCAGCGCTTCATCACCCGCACTGTTGAGAAGGGTGAGAAGGAAGGCGCCCACGTCGTAATTATCCTTTTAGACACGCCGGGGGGGCTCCTCTCGTCTACGCGTAAGATCTTTGAATCTTTCCTCAACGCAGAGGTTCCCACCGTGGTCTTTGTGTCGCCCCGCGGGGCCCAGGCAGCCTCCGCTGGAACCTTCATCACCGCTGCGGCTAACTTTGCTGTGATGGCGCCAGGCACAAGCATAGGCGCCGCCACCCCCGTGGGGGGAGGCGGGCAGGACCTACCCGATACGCTCAAAGACAAGGTTACCAACGCCGCCGCCGCCGACATGCGGGCTATAGCCGCGGAGCGGGGACGAAACGCCGACGAGTTGGAGAAGACGGTGCGTCAGGCCAAATCCTTCTCCGCCCAGGAGGCCGTCGACCTGAATGTGGTGGACTTCATTGCCCAAGACCTGGACGACCTGCTCCTCAAACTGGACGGAATGTCGGCGACCGTCGCAGGACAGGAGAGGGTGTTGGACACCCAGGACATAACCGTCCGAAGGCTAAACATGAGTCTCGTCGACCGTTTCCTATTCCTCATTGCCGACCCCAACATCTCCTTTATCCTGTTGTCCGTTGGCGGCCTGGCCATCGTCATTGAGGTCCTCAATCCGGGTCTAATCTTCCCCGGGCTTGTGGGAGTGATTTTCCTGGTGCTTGCCTTCGTAAGCCTGGGAAACCTGCCGGTCAACTGGGCGGGTGCGGCCCTCATCCTGTTTGCAGGGGCGCTAATCGTGGCCGAGTTCTACGTTGCCGGTTTCGGCATCCTTGGCGTTGGGGGCTTTATCAGCTTTATCATCGGCGCGTTGCTCCTCTTTTCTCATTTCGGGTCACCATCCCCCACCGAGCCGTCCATTGGAGTAAGCCTTTGGGTGCTGATACCCTTCGCCACAGCCATCGTTCTGAGCGGAGCATGGGTAATGTTTACGATATATCAGTCAAGGAAGCCCGCGCCAGAACGAAGCGTGTCCGGGTTGGTGGGAATGACCGGGGTAGTGGTCGACGAGCTTGCACCAAGAGGAACCATTCGCCTACAGGGCGAGCTATGGACGGGCATAGTCGGGGGAGATGATCACGTAGCCTCAGGAGAACGGGTAACGGTACTGGCTGTAGAAGGAGTAATCCTCACAGTAGAGAGGCTGGAGGTCGCGCCCAAGTCAGAAGACAACCCCTCTTCGCCGCCTTAGCCACACATCCCTGTTAGAAACGAGTTGTGGACAGCGGAGGACGAAGGTGTTATGTTTACCCTCGACTTATCTGGAGCAGAGGGATTTAAGTAGCTGCAGGTAACGCATATCGCTGTTAGTACACATATCCAAACCCAATTCTAGTAAGCGACAGAGGAGGCAATGATGGCGTCAGGAATCGTCATCGTAAACCAGTTCGAGAGGCTAGTGGTTCTCAAATGGGGCAAGTTCGTAGGGAGCAGGGCGCCAGGCTTCCATTTCCTTATGCCCATCATCTACTCTGGCCGTAAAATAGACCTGCGAGAGCAGGTGGATCGAGTGCCAACGCAAAAATACATCACCAAAGACAACGTGGTAGTGGATATGGACTTCGTCCTCTACTATCGTGTGGTTGCAGACCAGGCGGAGAAGGCCATACTGGATGTAGTGGACCATAGGCTTGCGGTCCGAAGCCAGGCGGTGGCAGAGCTGAGGTCCATCATTGGGAACATCACCCTGGCTGAGGCACTAGCAGAGCGAGAGCGAATACAGGGTCAGTTGCAGGTGTCGCTGGATGAAAACACGGGACGATGGGGCGTCAAGGTACAGGGTGTCGCCATCAACGAAATCGACCCGCCAATGGGGGTCAAGAGTGCCATGGAGCGGGAGAAATCCGCCGCCGCCATCAAGACCGCAGATATCACCGAGTCCGAGGGGCAGCGCCAATCCGCGA
>JAPULR010000208.1 GCA_027294635.1 Chloroflexota bacterium
GACCGTCTTGCTCCCTCCGGCGAGAACAGGTTCAGCACCCGGCCCAGGCGGGTAAAGGCCATGAGCTGTAGTATGTTGCGAGTTACGGTCAGGGCGGTGAACATGCTAACGGCCACGCCAATAGCCAAGGTTATGGCAAACCCGGTGATGCGGGGCTCACCCAGCTCACGGCCAAAGAAAAACAGAATTCCGCAGGTGATAAAGGTGGAGCTATTGCTGTCCCTTATGGCGGGCCAGGCGCGGCGAAAGCCTATCTCCATCGACGACAGGAGGCTTCTTCCCGTTCTCAGCTCCTCCTTGAGACGCTCAAAGATGAGGATGTTGGCGTCTACGGCCATACCGAAGGAGAGAATGAGGCCCGCCAGTCCGGAGAGGGTCAGCGTTACTGGAACCATCTTGAAGATCGCCAGGATAATGACAGCATAGACCATCAGAGCGGCGGAGGCCACCACGCCGGCCATGCGGTAGTAGACCATCAAAAAGAAGACAATGAGGGCCAGCCCCACGATGGCCGCTTTAAGGCTTGCCTTTAGGGACTCGTCGCCCAGGAGGGAATCCACGGTGCTCTCCCGCACCAGCTCTAGGGAGACGGGAAGGCTACCCGACTGCAACTGTATGGCCAGGTTACGGACCCGATCGAAGGTAAAGTCAGGACCCTCAATAAAGCCTGATCCGCTGACGATGGGTCGATTGACCACGGGGCAGATAATGAGCTCGTCATCCAGAATATGGGCGATGCACTTGGTCCGGTCTCCGGATATGCGGGTGGTCAGGTCCCGAAAGATTCGCGTACCTTCTCCGTCGAAAACGAAGTTCACTATGGGCAGCCCCGTAGTGGGCTGTGTCCCGGCAAAGGCTTGGACCAGATTGTCCCCAGTCAGGGATTCGCCGCTCCTACCAACGGCGTCTCTATCGGTGAACTCAGAGCAGTCGGCATTCAGGCAGGTCCGCTCCTTGAACACCAACTGGGCCGTTTGGCCGATAAGGCCCTTGGCCTCCTCCACGCCTCCGCTGGCCTCGAAGGATTCTATGGGGAGAATACTATTCGCCAGGTCCAGTCGCAGCTGCTCCTGCTCCACGGTAGTCAGGGTCGGAGTACGGACCCTGAAGGAGCTGCCTGTGCCTTGGCTGACCTCGGCGCTGGCGAAATCCAGGTCACTCAGCGTAGTCCTTAGGTCCGCTACGGCAATACCTTGTTGGAAGGCCACCTGTATCCTTTCCGTTGCCTCATCAAAGCTGAAGCTACCCAGAAGACCAAACTTGTCTTCCAGGCCCCTTCGGATTTTCTCCCGGGACTCCTGGGAGAGACCCGCAATATCTATGTTAAAAAGGTTGGATACAACGACTTGTCGAGGGCGGTCAACAATGGCATCATCAAAGCCCAGGTCCCTGAGAGTACTCTCGAGGGTGCCCTGGGATACGTTGCCCTTAAACGCCAGGTCTATTCTGGTGTCCTCAACTCCAGGAAGCTGTATCAGAACACGGTCGTCCCCAAACCTCTGGACAGTGGGTTCGGTGATTCCAAAGGCGTTGATGCGCCTTTCGATGGTGTCAACCACTCCCTCCATGCTCTCTTCGGTGGGATTATTCCTCTGGAATCGGAAGCTGCTCACTGCCCCTAACTGCTCAACCAACTCATCCTCAATGGTCAGGTCCCGCTCCTCATCAAGGGAAGGCAGGTCAATAGCGTAGTCCGCACCCCTGGACTCGGTTACCGTGGCCTCTGGGAAGCCCAGATCGGTGAGAGCCGTTTCTACCACTCCCTGATCCAAACCCACCTCGAAGACCAAATCAATGAGGGCCGCCTCGATATCGGTGGCACTTATTTGGTCTATCCCTATCACGTCATCTCGCAAACCTGCCCGCAGGTCGGCCAGGGCCTGTTCATCAAGAGACGCGACGGTGGTGGCAAAGGTCTTGCCGTCCAAGTTCACCACGCGGGACCCCGGGTATCCCAATTCGTTTAGGGCTGATTCGATATCTACTCCATCGGGCAGAGGGGTGAAAAATATAATGGCCTGAGTCTCGTCATCGACCTCTCCAACCTGGAGGGCATCTAAAGAAAACAGACCTTCCAAGGCCTCTCTCATGGCCGTCTCGGCCTCTACATCCAGAGAAGGCAGGTTAGTAACGGTAAATATCTGGCTCAACACCGCAGCTACAGTCGCGTCGGGGTACCCCAACCCATCTATGACTTCGGTGACGGAGGCCTCGTTGGGAGCGTCGGCAAGGCGGATATCCAGGCTGGTCCTGGCCTCAATTTCTGTGTTGGACTCCCGGATTGCGCCAAGCTCTTCTGCCAGGTCCTTTAAGAAAAGTTCCACTTCACCTTGAGAAAGGTCCGGGACATCCAGGGAGAACTCTTCACGGGCAAAGGTAGTGATTGACGCAGTGCCGAAACCCAGGTCAGTCAGAGCCGCCTTCAGCTCCTCTTCAGAAAGGGGCTCTTCAAAGGTTACGCCTATCTCGACGCTACTTTCCGCCTGGTAAACCAGATGGGCCCCACCCCTAAGGTCCAGACCCAGCACCAGACCCAGGGGCCCTGTGCCTCCCCTATCCAGGGAGTCTCCAGGTAGGTCAATGTCTCGGTACCCCAGGATTACTATCGAGAGGATGACCAGCACCGAGATTAGTAGAAAGACTCTGAGATTCCTTCTAAGCATTTAAGACCCTTACACGCCACCCTCTTCCAACTTTGCCTTCACCCAGGCAAGAGCCTCTTCCCTCGTCTGGACGTCTCCGACGGCCTGTGCTTCCTCCAGACCCTCAAGAAGCCTTCGGAAGAGAGGTCCCGGCTCAAGGCCAAGGGTTTCAATTAGGTCGTGACCCGTGACCAGCCGCTCCTTCCTTTCCGGGGACCGCTCACGGTTCGCTTCCGCCAGCACGTAGTTGACCAGGTCCACTCGGCGTTGCCAGTCCTCTGTCTCAACCATCGGCCCTCTGGCGGCGAGGTAGTCGGCGAGGCTAAGGTACAATACCGAGTTGGCGGTCTCATCCAGGTCCCGGTAAAAGCGGTAGATTGCCCGGTTGGTGGGGGGTTCAAGGCCCTGACTCATCTGGGTGGGTCTCAGGTGGTGCTCTACCATGGTGCAGACGCCCTTAACCCCACGAGCGCTCAGCCGCAGCGCCCGCAACCTCTCTCCGGCCATAGAGGCTCCCAACTCCGAATGGCCCAAGAACCGGGTCCTGCCCTTCGAGTCAGTAGCTTTGGTCTGAGGTTTGGCAATGTCGTGGAACAGGGCGCCCAGCTTCAATAGGGTGCGGCGATTGTGCCCATCGCTCACTACCTGGTTAAAGTAGGACTCCATATCCTGACCCCAATGCAAGGTGGTGGTCAGAGGGTCTTTGTCCAAATCAGCCGTGACCTTCTCCGCCGCTCCAACGGCCTGAATAGTGTGCTCAAAAACATCCCAATAGTGCTCCCTGGGCTGCTCCACCCCACGGGTGGTCTCCAGCTCCGGGATTATATGGCATAGAAGACCCAGGTCGTCCAGGCAATGGAGATTCTCTTTGGCTCCCTTTAGCGATAGAAGGGCCAAAAACTCGTCTCGGACCCGCTCCGCCGAGACCTGAGGCAGCAGGGCAGCGCTGTTGCCTATTACTGCCACCGTCTCCTCCTCAATGCTAAAGCCCATGCCACCGGCCAACCGGGCCGCTCTAAGAAGGCGGGCCGGGTCCTCTGTAAATACGCCGGGGCTCACCATTCGGATTAGACCCTGGGCCAAGTCACTCCTTCCGGCAAAGGGGTCAATTATAGCCTCGGCCCAGTCGAGGGTACCCGCCTCATCCAGCGACAGAGCCATGGCATCTACCGTAAAGTCCCGCCGCGCCAGGTCCTCCTCTATGGAACACTCCATGGAAGAGATGTCAACCAAGGCTTTGTCATTAGGCAAGACAACCCTGGCGATACGGCGCTGCTGATCCAAGGTTACAAAGCTGCCGCAGAGCAGATCCGCCAGCTCTCGGCCCAGGGACAAGGCGTCGCCATTTACCGCCACGTCTAGGTCTTTGCTTGGGGAGCCAAGGAGCGCATCCCGGAGGTAGCCCCCTACCAGGTAAGCGGATACTCCGCGGGAACCAAAGAATTCTTTGAGGGCGTCGATGGTAGAGCGCATCAGAAAGGTGGTAGGGTGAAATCTAGAGGTTGAAGTGACCGAGACGACACCGTTATCCGCCGGAAGAAGCAGCCTCCGCCGTGGCGGGTTCCTCCTCATCCTCGCCTTCTCTCTCCCCAATCTTCCAAAGCTGGTCCCTACTGACCAGGCGCTCGACGTAGAGGTGCCCGTTAAGGTGGTCCGTCTCATGCTCCAGGACTTGCGCTCTAAGGTCACCTTCAGCCTTGATGCGGAAGGGCTTGCCGTCCAGACCCAGGGCCTTGACCCGCACCTTTAGCGACCGTTTTACCCTGCCCTGATACCCAGGAATGCTCAGGCAGCCCTCATCCTCCTCACGCTCCCCTTCACGGCGGACTACTTCAGGGTTGATGAGCACCGTAGGTTCCTCGTCGTCGGGCAGCTGAATGACGGCTATTCTCAATGGCACGCCCACCTGGTTGGCCGCCAGCCCCACGCCATGAGCGTCGTGCATGGTCTCAATCATATCCTCAATCAGCTTATGAATATTGGCGTCTATCTGCTTAACCCGCCTGGCCTTTCGGTTCAGAACGGGGTCAGGGACAGAAACCAGGGGACGTATAGCCAACAGTAACAGCCTCTCGCTTAAGGGTCTCACCGATTATAGCCGTGAGGCTTGATAGGTGTAAAGGCGATAGGCATGCAGCCGCTAGCTTAAAGGACGGTCACCGGGTCCACATCTACAGTCCATCCCTTGGGAATAGTCACGGTCCCCAGCAAGGCGTGGGGGTTACGTCCGCGCAATATCATGTGCCACCGATACCGGCCCCTCACCCGCTGTGGATGCGCGGGGGCGGGGCCGATCAGGTCTATGTCGGTAAGTCCCTGGCCGTACGCCGCGGAACGCAAGACGCTGGCAAAGCGCTGGGCCTCCTCTCGGCAAGCACCTTCGTTGGTATGGAGGTAGATCATGTGGACCAGCCGGCTGAAGGGCGGGTTCCTCTGCTCTCGCCGGTACTCGATCTCCTTCTTATACAGGCTCCCGTAGTCCTGGCGTCCTGCCGCCCGGACGGCGTAATTTTCTGGATTGTAGGTCTGGATTATCACTCGACCCGGAGCCTGGCCGCGGCCAGCCCTACCCGCCACCTGGCACAGTAGCTGGAAGGTGCGCTCACCTGCGCGAAAGTCCGGCAGGTGGAGGCCCACGTCGGCGAGTACCACTCCCACCAGGCTAACGTTGGGCACGTGAAGACCCTTGGCCACCATCTGGGTGCCCACCAGCACCTGGGCCTGGCCGCCGGAAAAGGCGTCCAGCAGGCTACCGTGCTCTCCAGCTTCGCGGACTGTATCGCTGTCCCAGCGCATGACACCGGCTCCAGGCAGCAACTCCTCCAGGTCCTCCACGACTCGCTGGGTGCCCAGACCCAGGTATCTTATGCGAGAACTATCGCAGCTAGGACATTTGGTAGGTGCCCTGGTCCGCCGGTTACAGTGATGACATAGAAGACCGCTCGTCCGGTGGTAGGTCAAGGCCACGGCGCAGCGCCTGCACCGCAACGCCAGACCACAGTCCCGACACTGGACCAGGGTAGCGGAGCCCCTGCGATTCAGGAACAGGATGGCCTGCTCCCCACGGGCGACACAGTCCTTTAGAGCTTGGGCCAGAGCCCGGCTGAAGGGACTTCGGTTCCCATCTTTCAGCTCCTGGCGCATGTCCTGAATCTCTACCGTTGCCAGCCCAGCAGACAATTTGTGGCCCTTAGAAGACTCGGGCACCGGGCCTATACGATAGGGTAGCTCAAAGAGCTGGTGACGACCCCGTTGGGCCTGGTGGTAGGTAGCTACGTCGGGGGTGGCACTGCCCATCATTACGGGTACCCCCGATAGCTGGGCCAGCTTCAAGGCCACCTCCCTGGCATGATAGCGAGGCGGCCGCTCCTGTTCCTTGTAGGTCCACTCATGCTCCTCATCGATTACTATGAGGCCCAGCTTGGGTAGCGGGCTAAAAAGAGCGCTTCGGGGACCCAACACCACGTCATAAGCGCCGTCCCGTATACGCCACCAATAGTCGAATTGCTCCCTTAAAGAGAGTCCGCTGTGGACAAGGGCCACCTTGCCTGGGAAACGGGCGTTAAGACGGTGGACCATCTGGGGGGTCAACGAAATTTCCGGCACCAGGAGAATACCCTGGCGTCCCAGGGCGATGCAGCGCTGCATCGCCCGCAGGTAGACCTCCGTCTTGCCGCTGCCGGTGACACCGTGGAGAAGCACGGTCCTGGGCGCCACGGTGTCTCTTTCAAGGGCAGTCTCAACGTAGGACACCGCCCTGGCTTGCTCCGGAGTAAGGATTAGAGGAGACCCGCTTTTGTTATCCTCTGAGTTTTCATTTGCCGCCTCCCTTCTAATCCACTCCTGGGCTAGCAAACCCTTCTCAATGAGCCCTTTCACCACCGAGTCTCCGTACTCCTTCCTGGCCTGGGAGCGCAACAAGCGTTGAGGTCCCCGCAGCAGAGCTTCTAGCAACGCCGCTTGCCTGGGAGCCCTGTTAGCGAGAAGGTGCACCTCCTGTAGTTCCTTTCCGTCAGCCAGATAGGGCAGAAGAAATGAATCATACCGGGGCGCCGTCCTGGGGTGTGGCATCTCCCACACTCGCCGCAAAAGCCCTCGACGCACCAGCCGCGCGATGGAGGCTTGTGCGCTCCGTCCCACGGACTTCTTGACCTCACGCTCCAAGGCTCGACCGTGAGAAATGACATATCGCCAAATCGCCTCATCGTCGCCGCCAAGGGGACCAGGTTGAGCGGTATTGGGCTCCAGGTAGGTGTCCACCCTATCCTTGAAGCCCGGCGGCAGCATGAGAGCGACGGCCTCAAAAAGGGAAGAGAGGTAGTAGCGACTGAGCCAGCGGGCCAGCTCAAGCCCCGTAGGAGGCACCAGGGGGGAAGGCTCAATGGTGGAGATAATGGGACGGGGAGATTCGACCTGGGGCTTATCGCTTACTTCAAAGACAACGCCCTGCACGGGCCGTCGGCCCAGTGGCACCCACACCATCTGGCCGGGAGTGGCCTGAAGCCGTGAGGGAACGCTGTAGGTCAAGGTCCTGTCAACACCTATGGGGGCGTCAACGGCAACCTCGGCATACTTCATTAGGTCCTACGGTTCAGGGAGAGTTTATCCGAAGACTATAAACGGCCTTTGAGACCGGAGAGGGTTGGGGTTACGCCTTGAAACGTCCCCGCTCTTTGATTCGTGCCGCCTTGCCGAAACGGCCCCTGAGGTAGTACAGTCTGGCGCGGCGCACCTTACCACGGCGTACCACCTCCACCGACTCAATCCGTGGCGAGTACAGGGGAAAGGTACGCTCCACCCCGATATTCTGAGTGATACGGCGCACGGTAAAGTTGGCGCCGGGTCCCTGTCCCCGCTTCTTGATAACTACCCCTTGAAAGGCCTGTATCCTCTCCCGCTCTCCTTCCCGCACCCTGTAGTTAACCTTCACCGAGTCCCCGGGGCCAAACTCGCCGATTTTAGGATTGGCAGTTACTTTAATCAGTGAATGGACGTCCATGGTCTGTTTGTCTCCTAGTTACCCTAAAGCCTATTTATTCTATAGCCTTAGAGATAGTGTAAGCAAGGCTTGCTAGCCATCCGGCAAAGGCGAATCAGCCCCTGGAGTTTTCTTTTCCTTTGAATCCCAGCTTTCCCAGGAACTCGATATCTTGAGATGTCAGCTTGGCCCTGGCCAGAAGGTCGGGCCGCTGATGGAAAGTACGCTCCAGGGAGCGCTCCCGACGCCACCTTTTGATCTCCTGGTGGTTGCCCGATAGCAGTACTTCAGGGACACCCCACTCCTGAAACTGGGCTGGTCGAGTGTATATGGGGTGCTGCAACAGACCGGTGGTTATGGAGTCCCCCCGCACGCTAGCCTCCGACCCCACCGCCCCTGGTAAAAGCCTCACTACGGCGTCGGTCAGCACCATGGCCGCCAGCTCGCCCCCCGTCAGCACGTAGTCGCCAATGCTTACCTCATCGGTAATGAGGTGCTCCAGCACCCGCTCGTCAACGCCCTCATAGTGACCGCAGATGACTATCAGATGAAGCTGCCTGGCCAGCTCCTCGACAGTGCTCTGGTCAAGGAGCCTGCCCTGAGGGGAGGTCAAGATCACCCGGGTGCGAGCCATCTCCAGCTGGGTAAGGTCTGAGAGAATACTCTCCACACCCTCAAAGATGGGCTCAGGCTTCATCACCATGCCCGAGTCTCCGCCGAACTGGTAGTCGTCGGCGGTGTGGTGGCGGTCGTGGGTATACTGGCGGATGTCGTGGAGGTGAATCTCCACTAACGCGCTGTCCACGGCCCGCTTGACTATGCTGTTATGGAAAGGTCCCTGAAACATATCGGGGAACAACGTGAGGATATGAATGCGCATGACGAAGGACCTGGACTTAGGGGCCTGTGGGGTGCCCTTCGGCTCTGTCCTTAAGGATCTCCAACGCGTGGGGCAGTACCGGAATTATTACCTCGAGGCACTCCCGCACAGCCTTGGTACTGCCGGGCAGGGTCACTATTAAGGTGTCCCCGCGAATTCCCGCCACAGAGCGACTCAGCATAGCCATGGGGGTCTTCTCCAGGGTTTGAGCCCTTATGGCCTCAGCCAGGCCCGGGACCTCCCTCTGGATAACTGCCAGGCAGGCCTCCGGGGTCACGTCCCGGGGACTCAGCCCCGTCCCTCCAGTGCTGATAACCAGGTCCAGGCCATCATCATCGGCCCACCTTTTGAACCGGTCCTGGATAACTTCATCATCATCCGGGACTATTTCGTAGCGCTGCACCTGATACAGAGGTGGAGCCAAAAGCTCTCGGATGGCCTCGCCGCTGGTGTCCTCTCGCTTGCCATGATAGCCACTGGTGCTGACGGTGAGGATCCCTAGATTGAACATGTGGCTCTCCTGGGGCCATGGTAGCATACCCGAACCGGTGGTGGAAGAAAATCTTCAACAGTCGAGACTTCCTTCAAAAGGCTGAGAGAAGCCTTATCCCCACTCTCCAGCAACAAAGGACTCAGTGGAATTATACCCAGTCAAGAAAAGTTTCAGCATTCATCTTCGCAGAAATTGACACCCCTCCCGTAAAGTCCATTCCTGGAAGGTTAACCAAGGATAATCTCAAAATTTATTAAATAAAATTCATATTTTGGGTGTTGCTGCTCCTGGCGGTTGATGATCTATACCTTACACGCTAAACAAATAAATCTAAATTATTTGGACTTAACCTCCCTGGCAAGTCGCCTCTCAGTGTACATAAGATAAAATTAAGCTAAAACTTTATTTAAAAATACTTGAAAGCTTGTCAAAAGAATGGTAGTGTACCTACAACGCTAGGGAGCGAGAGTGCGGAAGCAGGGCAGTGAGTCTCCCTATCCATTGATCTCGGGCGACGCTTCACCGGTGTTGCCTGGCCTCTTGGGCTCCTCCTTTAAATAGGAATCCCACTGATCCGCGGACTCTTGGAGTCCACCTTTGTTGTCCCCTCGGTACTTTTGCGGAAAGACCGTTTCTTTCCACGGGACCTTAAGCGTATTGGGTAGGAGGCCAGGTGATCTCCACCGACGAGAGAACCTTAGCACCAAAAAAGGCCATTATGGAATGGGCGAGGCAGCCTATGGATGCTGTTCCCTTTCATCAACCCGTACTCCTGGAAGAGGCCCTTGAGGGCCTGGCGGTCCGCCCAGGCGGTAGGTACGTTGACTGTACCACCGGAGAGGGCGGCCACACTGAGGGAATCCTCGAAAGGTGTCTTCCAGGCGGTCACGTATTGGCCTTAGACGCCGACTCCGCCGCCGTAGATGCAGCCCAACGACGACTCAACAGCTACCAGCCACACTTCACCCTAGTCCACGGTAGCTACGCTCAGCTGGGAGATATTATCGCCTCCCACCAATTTGGCTCAGCCGACGGCATCCTCTTTGACCTGGGGCTATCGTCGCTACAGCTCGAGGCTTCGGGACGGGGCTTCAGTTTCCGCAGGAACGAGCCCCTGGACATGCGCTTCGACACCCGCGGCGGTCCAACGGCGGCCGACATAGTCAACAGCTATCATCAGGAGGAACTGGCGCGTCTTCTGCGCACCTACGGAGAGGAACCGAGGGCCCGTTCCATCGCCCGAGCCATTGTCCAGCGCCGGCCCTTTGACACCGCAGCTCAGTTGGCGGAGGTAGTGACGAGAGTTGCAAAGCCATCCAGGGGAGGTATCCATCCCGCAACCCGCACATTCCAGGCCCTACGCATCGCCGTCAACAACGAGCTGGACAACTTGCAGACTGGGCTTGAACAGGCCATTCCCCTCCTCAAGCCCGGCGGGAGGCTGGTGGTTATCAGCTATCACAGCCTGGAAGATCGCATCGTAAAGGGCGCCTTCCGAAGAGAGTCCAAAGGGTGCATCTGCCCTCCGGAAGTCCCCCAGTGTGTTTGCGACCATGTGGCGCAACTCAGAATCATTACCAGAAAGGTTATTACCCCATCGGCTAATGAAAGAGTCCGAAATCCTCGCAGTAGAAGTGCTCGAATGCGAGTAGCAGAACATCTCCAGGGGATCACACAGTAGTCCCTGGGTGAAAGGAAAAAGGATCTATGGCTAAAGACATCTTTTACACCGCGTTAGACATCGGCACCAGCAAGGTTTGCACCATCGTCGCCCAGGTAGGGCCTGAGGGGGACCTGAAGATAGTGGGCACAGGCCTAGTACCTTCTCAGGGCATGGCCAAGGGACGCATCGTCAACGTTTCCGAAGCTCAAGAAGCCATCCGGGCCTCTGTAAACGAGGCCCAACACTATCTCGGCAGCCGTATTCCCTGGGCGTATGTCAGCATTTCCGGCGCCCACATCTCCTGCTTCAACACTACGGGCATTATGCACCCGGCCACCGAGGAGAGTCCCGTCTCCATAGAGGACATAGATCAACTTATTCAGACCTCCTACCCCGAAGTTGCCGAAGATAAAGAGGTGCTCCACGTTATCCCCGTGAACTACGTGGTCGATGGCTACCTTGGGGTACGAAACCCGGTAGGGCTGCATGCGGGTCGGGTACAGGTGGAGTCTCATGTTGTCCTGGGCGAAAGGGACGTGGTCAGCGAAACCCTGCATGCCGTGGAGGACTGTGGCGTCCCGGTACGAAGCCTGGTACTTTCGTCCCTGGCCTCCAGCGAATCCACTCTGACCGAGGACGAAAGGGAGATAGGCGTGGTGTTGGCCGACATAGGCGCCGGAGCCACCGACCTGGCTATTTTCAAGGACGGCAGCCTCTGGTACAACGCTTCTATTCCGGTGGGTGGAAACCAGCTCACCCGGGACCTTTCTGTGGCCTTAGGCATGCCTTACTACTTTGCCGAGGACCTGAAGGACAAGTGGGGACACGCCTCCCCCAACGGAGATGAGGCCGGAGAGGAGGTGCTGCTGCCCAGTTTTCAGGGGCAACCCCGAAGGCTCATACGTAGGACTGCCCTGTGTAAGCCCCTCATAGACCGTCTACAAGAGACCCTGGGCCTAATTATGGTAAAAATCCAGCAGGCGGGCCTGCACCGCTTTCCTCCTGGAGGAATTGTACTCACGGGAGGAACAGCCGAAATACCGGGCCTCCAGCAGATGGCCAAGCAGATCTTAGGATGCCCGGTGCGCGTAGCCTCACCTCTGGGAATACGGGGCCTGAGCCACGAGCAGAACAAGCCCTCCTTTTCTACCGTCATTGGCCTTCTGCTGTGGAGTATCAAGAACCACGGTGAGAAAAAGGTCTACAACAACGGGGAAAGGAGCTCTTGGGGGCACAAGACCTTTTTCCAGCGGATCAAGAAAGCCGTTCAGGTCAAATAGCAGAAACCAATATCGGATATATAAAAGGAGGAGCCATGGAATTTCAAGAACAGCACCCGGTGGAGGAAACTCCGTCCTTCCCCCCCCCGGAGGGGAAGCCTTACGGCAGCCCCATTATTAGAGTGATCGGAATAGGCGGTGGAGGCAGTAATGCCGTCGCTCGCATGTTCCATGAGAAGGTGGTCGGGGTGGAATATCACGCCGTTAACACCGACGCTCAGCATCTCGCACGCACTGATGTGCCCAACAAGCTGGCCATAGGCCAGTCCCTAACCAGGGGCCTCGGTGTGGGGGGAAACCCGGACATCGGCAGGCAAGCTGCTGAGGAGAGCCGGGACAAGTTGGAGCAAATAGTCCAGGGCTCCGACATGGTATTCCTAGCCGCTGGTATGGGCGGCGGCACCGGCACCGGCGCTATCCCCGTTATCGCGCAAATAGCCAAGGAGTCGGGTGCACTTACCATAGCCGTGGTAAACAAGCCCTTCTCCTTTGAGGTGGCTACACGGCGCAAAAACGCGGAAGAGGGCTTGTCGCGCCTTAAGGACCATGTGGATACGCTGATCACCATTCCCAACGACCGCCTCCTTGATTTGGAAAACAACCCTGAAGATCAGACCGTGTCCTGGGACGACGCCCTACGCCTCGCGGACTCGGTGCTCCAGCAGGGGATCCGGGCCGTGGCTGAGGTAGTGACGGTGCCCGGAGAAATCAACGTGGACTTTGCCGACGTAAGGGCGATAATGCTCAACGCCGGTCCGGCGTGGTTAGCCATCGGCTCAGGTAAGGGAGAGAACCGTGCTCTGGACGCCGCCAGACAGGCCACCAAGAGCCCTCTCCTTGACATCGCCATCGAGGGTGCCAAGCGCATCCTGTTTGTGATGACCGGCGGGCCGTCCCTCACACTGAAAGAGGTACAACAGGCCGCCGACGTCATCCATGAGCTGGCGGACCCTGAAGCCAACGTCATCTTCGGCACCGTAAAGGATCCCAAGATGGACGATGAAGTAAAGATAACACTAGTGGCCGCCTCCTTCCCCATGGCCCAAGAGAACCTGGTTCAGCGGCAGGATGAGTTGCGGAGGTTGCTGCGGGAAAGCGTGAGCCAGAACGGGGATGAGCTGGATGTACCCAGCTTCCTTCGTAAGGAGGCTATCTCTCGCACCAAGGGGTACTTCGGCTAAGGCGGCCACTAGCCCCCTTCTTTCTGAGGAATATTCCCCGGGCCCTATGGAATAGTATCTCTTTTTAAAGGATACCTTAAGGCACCTGGGAACCCACCTGAGGCCCCGATGAAATCATCGGGGCCTCTCGATATTTTGGCCAAGGTCGGAGCGACCCCTGCGCCAAAGCATTTGGCAGGATCCCACCAAGCGGTGCTCTCATGAGTAAAATAGTGGAAATTTACTTGATATCCCTCCTTGACAACAATGGAGTATAATACTATATATTGTATTCACTCAGTGAGTTGGTACAAAGTTTAGGAATACCGTTGCGATCTCAAAGCCGTGCACTGCCCCTACTGCAACAGCCCAGACTCCAAGGTAACCGACTCCCGCTCGGTGGCGGAGAGCATACGGCGGCGCCGGGAGTGCGTCCGCTGTGGCCTGCGGTTCACCACCTACGAGCGAGTCCAGAGCACCGCCCTCCTGGTGGTGAAGCGAGACGGCCGTCGCCAGGAGTTCGATAGAGATAAGCTCCTCTCCCGCATAGTCACGGCCTGCGCAAAGCGGCCTATTCCCTTCCGTGACATAGAGCGGGTGGTCCAGGACATCGAGGGAGAGCTT